>NZ_JAGWCT010000059.1:0-24675 GCF_020657815.1 Clostridioides sp. ZZV15-6597
AATTAGAATTTTCAGAAATATACAAATTTTATTTCGACTATATTTTAAATTTTTCTTAAAAATTTAAGAACTTGTTTTTATTTATTTTATTATCAAAATCGTCTATAGCTGATATAAATAAAAAAATAGATGCTCTTTTCTGAGCATCTATTTTCTATTTCAATTTATTTTTAGTTTTATTTACAGTTATTTTATAGGTATACAAATATCAATCTGTGAATCTACATTATCAGGTCCTAAAAATCTTTCATCATATATCTCGAAATCATCTCTTATATCAATTTCTTCCTTTGTGCTTAAGAACCAAGTTCCCCATATATATTCATAAGTTTTATCTAGCTTGTCCAAGCTACCAGTATGAGTGAATACAGCGTATTTTCCTCCATCAATATTTTTTGAAACAAATAAACTTGGTATACTTTCATAGCTACTAACTTCAAACCCTATTATTTCGTTAAATTCCATAGTTTCACTAAGTAGATGTATTTGTGGAGCTGCTTCACAAATTCCAAATGCTCTATTTGATGACAAAGTGTTTGGTACCATATGATGTATTTCTCTAAATCTTTCCCACAAACTAGGTAATGAGTCATCTTCTAATATTACTTTATCTCTTATACCAATTACTTTTATTGAATCTATCTCTTTTATAACTGGTTTGATTGTTACATTATCAACTAAGTGTTTCATAAAATCTAATTCTAGCTTTTTCTTCTTCCCAACAAATACATCTATTCTATTTTTTCTATATTCTATAGGGCTGACCTTGTATATAGCTTTAAATGCTCTACTAAATGCTTCTGAAGATTCAAAACCACTATCAATTGCTATATCTATTACTTTTTTATCACTATATAAAAGTTCTTTTGAGCTATTAACTAATCTTCTTTTTTTTATATAGCTTCCTACACTCTCACCAAACATGGACTTAAATAAACGTGTTAAATGATAATACGAGTATCCAGATTCTTTTGCTACATCATTTACACTTATATCTTCTTTTAAGTTATTTTCAATATATATTATAGCTTTTTCAAAATATTTTAAGTAATCCAATATTATACCTCTATCCTTTTTAATATTCTCAAATATTATAATATTTCAAGTAATACTATTTTGTTTACTATACTAAAATATAATAAACAATTCAACATAATATAGCACTTTCATTTTATATACTCTAACTATCTAAGATAATTAGAGTATTTCTTATTTAATTAATTTAAAAAAATCAGCTGGTACTTTCTCTATATTTATATTTATAAGTTGCGTTGTACACTTAAAATTGTCATTTAGATAGTAACTATTCCATCCATTATCTTCTAATCCACCCCATAAGATATTAAATTTTCCCGTATTTAGGTCCATAACTATACTTTTTAAAGTTCCAAAAAAATCATTATAATAATTACAAGATAGACCCTGTGGATATTTTGAAGTCAATAAATTCATTAAATCTCTCTCACCAATCTTTTTAGAACTCTCTATATATTCTTTAATTAATTTGTATCTATGAATAGAATTGCTCATTGATTGTGGCTCAAATTTATGAAGTTCATCAATATGGACATGATTTGTAGAATGTAAAAATGATTCTCTTTTGTCTTCTGCCTTATTTATTCTATTTATTTCTTTTCTTCCATCTAAAGTTTCTACAAGTGCAATATTTCCAGACTTATCTGCAATCAATAAATTAATATTATATGCTATTGGCATATCTTCTATATACACCAATGCTTCATCTACATCCTTACAGTTTTCCAACAAATATCTAATAACAGCCCAAAATTGTAAACCTACAATAGCTGGCTTTCTCAGTCCTTCTGAATTACCTACAGGTAAACCACAAGATGACTGACTTACACCTAAACCACATTCATTCATTCCCTCAGTTCTACCAAACTGCATTACTGTAGTCCCAATATGTGCATATTTCCTAGTTACCTTAGTTTCGCATAACACAAAATCCTCCATCTTGTGTGAAAAGTCAAAATTACGTGCAAATAGTACATGACCACTTTCAGTTAATTCTGGTGCTAGTGCAACTTGACTACAACCTGGTCTAAGATATGTCATAGTATAGTATAAAATTTGATTCTGATTTATATGAATAGCATCAGCAAAACCTTGTAATTCTTCATTAAGACCTGGGCAGTATTTATCAAATAGCTCTTTCATATACTTTTCTTCTTCTTTAGTTAAAACATTAGGTTTACCAATTTGACTTCCTATTAATTCTGGTATATCTACAATTGATTTTCCAAGTTCATATCCTATTTCATAATTCGTTCCACACAATTTAATATTTCTTACTTTTAAAGTTTCCATATATCTTCCTCCTCTAGTATCTATGTATATTTGATTTTAGCACCTAAAATATATCTTTTCATGATATTTTTTGCTATAACAAATTTATAAATAATAAATGAATTTATTTCTGAATTAATAGACATTACTAAACTAGTCAAAGTTATAAATACACATTTAAATAAAAAATAGTAAACTAAAACGGTGAACTTTACAAAGTTCACCGTTTATTTTCGAGATTCTATTTAATTTAAATTTAATAAAATATATTTTAATTTAAAAGACTCAACTTTTAATATATTCTTTCTTTAAAGCCTCTATAAAAATATTTATTATCTAAAAAGGACCTAAATTAATCTGTACTGCAATCATCAAAAATACAAACCCTAAAACTAATTCCATAAGTATTATCTTTGATGCAAATTTAAACCATCTTGTATAAGGGATATGAGCAATAGATATTCCAGCCATAAGAACTCCTAGTGTTGGTACTATTCCATTTGCAAATCCATCACCCATTTGATAAGCTAAAACTGCAACTTGTCTAGGTATTCCAATAACATCTGCAAGTGGAGCCATAAGTGGCATAGTTACCATAGCTTGACCTGTACCTGAAGGTATAAAGAAATTGATTACAGACTGCATAATCATCATTGCTCCTCCACTAAAAATCCTAGGAACATAATTTAATACTAATGACAATCCATGAACTATCGAATCTAAAATTACTCCTTGCTCTAATATAACTACTATACTAGATGCAAATCCTATCAAAATAGCTGGATAGACCATCTCTTGCATTCCTTTTACAAATCCAGAAGCAATTTTATTTGGACTCCTACCATAGACTATTCCACATAAAATTCCTAGAGCAAAGAAATAAGCTGATAAATCTGACATTCCTAAAGAAAATTTTACAATCAATATCATCAGAACGAGTATCCCTCCAAAGAATGTAACTAATACTCTAATATTTCCAGAAGACAACTTATCCCCAACAGAAGACTCATCAATTTGCCAGTGACTATAATCAATATCTGATACTAAACTTTTACTTGGGTCTTTTTTTATCTTTTTACAATAAGAAATTATATATGTAGAAAGTAAAATCATTGTACAAATCCAAAATATCCATCTAAACCACATTCCTGAAAAAAGTGGTAATCCAGAAATACCTTGAGCTAATCCTACTGTAAAAGGATTAATTGTAGCTGAACCATATCCTGATGCAAGCCCCAATAAGAGAATACCCGCAGCCACTAAAGCATCATAACCTAAAGCTATACATAATGTCATCAAAATTGGTAAAAATGCTATGCATTCTTCATACATACCTACAACGCCACCAGCTAATCCAAAAGTCAATACTAAACACGTAATTATAATCTCACCTTTTTTGCTTCCTTTACTTTTGGAGATAACTCTACCAATCAGGGCATCTAGTGAGCCAGTAGAATTTACTATCCCAAAGGCACCTCCAATAATAAGTACAAAGAAAACTGTTACAGAATTTTTTTCAAGCCCACTTGGTATAGCTCTGAATACATCCATTATACTAACTGGATGTTGTTCTCCATATGTAAAGCTTCCAGCTTGCACAATAATATTTCCAGTACTTAAATCTTCAACTCTATTATATGTTCCAGAAGGAACAATGTAGGTCATTATGGCTGCAAATATAATAAGACCTATCATCAAAACATATGCATCTGGGAATGCTAATTTTTTCTTCTTGGTTTCACTCTTATTAGTCATAGCCTAATCCCCTTTGTTAGAATTTACTCTTCTTTCATTTTTTTTAGTACTCCTGGCTCTTCAAATAAACGTAATCCTGTCAAAGCTAATACCTTTATTCCATCAATTACTCTATTTTTTGCATATGGCTTTATAGCTGCCTCTAAAAATTCTTTTGTATGTAGTTCTTCACCATTTTCAGAGAATTTTATCAAAGGATGTATACATGGCATAATTTGACTGAGATTTCCCATATCAGTAGAACCAAGCATTACTTGTTCTTCTTCATCAACAATCCCAAATTCTTGCATTATATCTTTAAATATATTTATTAAAACTTTATTTTCATTCAACCCTTGACATGTAGGTTCAAAATGGTAAAAATCTAGTTCACAGCCAGTTGCTATTGCTGCTCCTTTAGCACAGTTCTTTACTTTTTCTACAACCTCATCAAAATAGTCTTGTTCTTTTGCTCTTATTTCTAATCTAACTTTTCCTCTATCAGGTATTACATTTGCAGCGGTTCCTGCTTCTAATATTATACCATGGATTCTAGTTCCATCTACTAACTGTTGTCTTAACGCATTAACATTGTTATATAATAGTACAACTGCATCTAGTGCATTTATTCCATTATATGGCTTAGCTCCTGCATGAGATGCTTTACCAGTAAATACAAAATCTAATCCACCAATAGCTATAATTTCTGGACTTACACAAGTTTTTGAATTTGGATGTATCATCATTGCAGCATCATAACCATCAAATACACCATGTTCTATTAAGTAAGGCTTTCCATCCCCAGTTTCTTCAGCAGGAGTTCCAATTATACTCACTTCTCCTTTATAAGTATCTAGTATACTTGAAAGAGCTATTCCAGCTCCAACTCCCATAGATGCTATCAGATGATGACCACATGCGTGACCATTTCCTGGAAGAGCATCATATTCTGCTATAAAAACTATTCTTGGACCATCACCATTTTTCTTAGTTGCTTTAAAAGCTGTAGCCATACCTGCTAAATTTTCTTCAACCTCAAAACCTTCTTCTCTTAAAAATTCTGATATTTTTTTAGCAGATTTATACTCTTGTAGAGCAATTTCTGGTTCATCATACAAAGATTGACATAGCTCCAAAACTTTTTCTTTCTTTAAATCCGCCACTTGTATTATTTTTTCCTTCATATCAACCTTACCTCCCATTAAAATTAATTTATATATTTATTCATATAAGATAGAACAAATTTATATTTATTGTATTAAAACGATTTCTACACTTATTGTAAAACCTAATAACCTATTCAACAGTACAAATTTTTCTATCTATTATTTTATCTATTAAAATAAACAATCTTACTATATATACTAACCTTTAAAATAACAGTTTTAAATATAAATATATATTTCTACATGTATAAATCAAACATTTAATAAGTAAAAATATAAACATATCAATCAAAACTTATAATTCTACTATTATGCATTATATTGAACTTATATATCTGTGATATCTATTTTGAAAATTTAATTAAAATATCTATATAAAATACTTCACAAATAATTAATTTAATTTATGCTCACTCTCTTTTAAGCATCTATTTTCCCAAAATTCAGCATTTTTTATATCTAATTCAACAGGATTAAAAATCCTATCAGCTCTCTTTATTCCTAATTTTTTCTGTCTTATGTAATCATAATATGCTTTTATAGCTGGCTTTTGCAGTGTAAAGATAGCAATTAAATTTATATATGTTAAAACACCTATACATATATCGCCTAATGCCCAACTTGTAAGTGGTTCTATAAAACAACACATTGCTGCACATATTATAAGCATAAATCTACAGACATTTATTATGTGCTTTTCATGTTTTTGTGCTTTAATTCTAGTTACCAAATAAGATACATTGGTCTCCATCATATATGAGAATGCTAATAATGTTGTGAAGGTAAATAATAACAAAACTATTGCTATAAAAATATCACCCAATTGAGGATGTAATGTATTTATTGCACTCTGCACATATTGTGGACCTGGCTCTACACCTGGTAGTGCAGTTAAAATTCCTGTAACATTGTATTTTCCTGTTATTATAATCATAATACCTGTAGCCATACATATTAATAATGTATCCACATAAACAGAGAAAGCTTGAACCAATCCTTGTTTAGCTGGATGACTTACTTCTGCTGCCGCTGCACCATAAGTTCCAGAACCTTCGCCTGCTTCATTTGAATATATACCTCTTTTGACTCCCCAAGATATTGCTGCACCTAACATGCCTCCAAACATTGAACCAAACCCGAATGCAGATTTAAACATCGTTATAATAGCATCTGGAACTAAATTTATATTTACTATGATTATAACTATTGTCATGATAAGATATGCTCCACCCATTATAGGTACTACCTTTTCAGCAAATAAACCAATTCTTTTAATTCCTCCAAAAATTATTATTCCTAATGCAATAGAAGATGCAACTGCAATTGTCATTCTTGAAAATCCAAAGGCTTGATTCATTGCTAAGTATAGAGTATTTGATTGTGTCCCAGGCATAAAAAATGTATAACTTATAATTGCAACTACTGAAAATAAAATTGAACATCTTTTCCATCCAAGACCTTTTTCAAAGTAATATGGAGGACCACCTCTGTACTGCCCATCATGTTCATCTTTATATATTTGAGCTAGAGTAGATTCTACAAATGCAGTCGCCGAGCCTAATGTAGCCATTATACACATCCATACTAATGCTCCTGGACCTCCCATTGCTATTGCTACAGCCACACCAGCTATATTACCAGTTCCAATTCTACCAGCCATTGATGTAGCAAACCCTTGAAACGATGATATACCAACTTGAGAACTATCTCCTTCAAGTAAAAGAGTAAACATCTCTTTTATGTCTTTTATTTGGAAAAATTTTAATTTCAGTGAAAAATACAATCCTATGCATAGGCACATTGCAACTAATACAGGTGACCAAACAATTCCATTAATGGTGTTAACTAAATCGGTCACTCAACTCACCACCATTCATTTTAATTTATAGACAATAATTTAAACAGCTATGTATTAATATTTTGTATAAACTTTATTTAACTCAACATATCTTATAGACTTATTTTTTATTTTTTTATCTTATTTCTATCTTCTAATATGTAAACTACAGCAATTATTACCAAAATTAAGAATATCAATTGATACATGAACATAAGTATATAAATTTTTTAACGATATGTGTTTGACAACCAATCAAACAATATAAATTGAAATACATATAAGGAAAGCCCAATACTACTACATAAACAGCATAAACAGTACACTATTAATATGTAGTTAGATAATATATAGTTAGATTTCATAATTTTCTTATTCATTATTAGATATAAAATTGAGTGCAAATATCATCTATTACTAAAATCCATGTAAAATTTATATTAAACAAGCTTATGTAAATATACAAATAGGTGATAATTGCTACTCAATCTTATACTTTTAGGGGTAACTTTATGCTAAAACTATATTAAAAACACTTGATAACATTTTAATTTTTCCACACTTTATTCATCAAATATAACTATAAATTTTAATTTAGTATTACTTTTTTATACAGTATTTATTTTAGTAGATTATACTGAAAAAATACTCTATTATCAAATGAAACTTTTAAACTTTTAAACTTTTAACTTATCCAATCTTCTCTTTTTAACTTTTAATATATATAAACAAGATAATATTCCTATTATTAAAATAGCTATTTGGAATATAAATGTATATGTGTATCCTTTGTTACCATAAGTATCTATCCAATGCCCTATTAATGCAAATTGAAATACATCTGGTGAAAAACCTAAAGCTGCTGCTATACCTATAGTAGTAGCTGAATATTTAACTGGAACATTTACTTCCTCTTGAACTGCATAGTATATACCTTTTCCCATATAACCTAATATACCTACTACAAATGTTAATGCTATAAATAAAGTCATTGGCGTTGATGAAGGCAATACTAAGAATAAAATTATTACTGCTATACCAAGTACATATATTGGTAAAAGCACTTTAGTAGGTGATTTTACTTTGTCTGCACAGTACCCTCCAAATGGAGCACCAAATAGTTTTAATCCATGTTGTCTTATTATAGCTAATGCTCCAGATAGTGCGACTGAACCTCCAAGTACTGAGGTTATATAAGGTGTAAAGTAAGACATTGTAACTGTAAATGAATATACACAGAATATACTTATACCTACTAACCAAGTATTTGGTGATTTTAAAACTACCATAAAGTCACTAGCAGCCATTTTTTCATTTTTACCTTCTTCTTTTTCTTCGCTAATATCTACATCTTTAATGACAAACCATAATACTGGACACATCACTATAGATAATATTCCTAAAGATATCATTACCCATCTCATACCTAAAACAGGAGTTGAAAATAATGTATAAATATATAAGAATATAGCTCCCATTACTACTCCAGAAACTCCAACCATAGCTTCATTAAATCCATAAACTTTACCTTGATTTTCTTTTCCTATAACTCTAAGTATCTTTACCATAGAAGGATAGTTCATAACTAATGATGTAATTGCACAACCTACCCAAGTTATAACAGCAAATGTATAGTTCATGTTAAATGCAAATAAAAATGATACTATTCCATTAAGAAATACAGAACCTAAAATTATCTTTCTATAATCAAATCTATCTGCTAACCATCCTCCTATAGGAGCTCCAAATATATTACCTAAACCATAAATAGTAAGTAAAAAACCTAGTTGAGTATTTGAACACTGTAATGCTTTTAAAATTGGATCATACAATGTGTATTGGATAAATGGTATAATATAAACTAATTCCCAACATATAGCTATGATAACAAGTTGAATCATTAACTTTCCAAACTTTAGCCCGTTCCCTTTTTCTCCCATAATTAAGCCCTCACTTTTAATATTTATTCACAAGCATAATTGAGTTCTTTTTTTATAACTTCTGCAAGTATTTTAATCCCTTCAACTATTTGCTCTTCTGACATTGTTGTATAATTAAGTCTCATAGTATTTTTTGGACCATTATTTGCAAAGAATGATTCTCCAGAAACATAGGCAACTCCAGCATCAATAGCTTTATCTAGTAAATTATCTACATTTATACTTTCAGGAAGTTCAACCCATATAAACATACCTCCATCTGGCTCTGTATATTTAGCTTCTTCTGGAAAATATTTTTTCATAGTTTCTAGCATCAAGAAACATCTTTTTTTATACTCAGCTCTTATTTTTTCTACATGTTCATTTAAATTATATTTCTTTAAGAATTCTATTACTTGTACTTGAGAAAATTGATTTGATTGTAAGTCGATACCTTGCTTTAAAAGTTCTGCTTTATCTATAATATCTATATTCCCACACATCCAAGCAACTCTAAATCCTGGACATAACACTTTTGAAAATGACCCTAGATATAGTACTTTATCTTTAGTATCAAGTGATTTAAGTGTAGGTAGTGGTTCTTGTGTAAATCTTATCTCTCCATAAGGATTATCTTCTATTACTATGACATCATACTTGTTTACAACTTCCATAAAATCTTTTCTTCTTTGTAGAGACCATGTTTTTCCTGTAGGATTTTGGAATGTTGGTATTACATATATCACCTTTATGTTTGAATTTTCAGATAATAATTTATCTAAATCTTCTGTTACCATTCCTTCTTCATCTGTATCTACTCCTAAAAAATCACATTCATAAGGTCTAAATGCATTTATTGCACCCAAGTAACTTGGATTTTCTGTAACTACTATATCTCCTTTTTCTAATAAAATCATAGCACTAAGAGCTATACCTTGTTGTGAACCAGTAGTTATTATAATATTTTCTGGTTTTGTGTCAATATTTTCTTCTTCTTTCATTCTCTTAGCTATTATTTCTAACAACTCATCTTCACCTTTAGTAGGTCCATAAGCTAAAGCAAATTTTCCTCTTTCATCAAGTACTTGCTTAGTTACTTCACTTATTTCTTTTATTGGAAATAAGTTTGGGTCAGGAAGTCCTGCTGCAAAAGATATAACAGTTCCACCACTTGCCACTTTTTGAGCTATCTTCTTTTGAGAGTCTCTTATAGCTGAAGCCTTTACCATATCCATTCTTTTTGCATATTTCATAATAATTCATCCCCTTTTAAATAATTTCTTATTGTGATGCTAAGCAGGCTAATGCTATTGAATTTATTTTAATTTCGGCTGTATCAGAACGTGAACCTAAAATTATTGGATTTGTTGCCCCCAAAACTATCCCTGCCCACTTAGCTTTATTGAATCTAAGCCATGACTTTCCTAATATGTTTCCTGCCTCTATATTTGGAAATACAAGTAAGTCAACATCGCCAGCAATATTACTTTTGATACCTTTATGCTTTGCTGCATATGCATCAAATGCAACATCAAAGGCTATTGGACCTTCTACTATACAATTTGGTATTTCTCCTGATTTTACCATCTCTACAAGTGAATTAGCATCTACTGTAGATTGTATTTTGGGGTCTACCATTTCATTTGCAGTGAGTATTGCAGTTTTAGGATTTTCCATACCTATACTCTTCATAGTAAGAAGTGAATTTATCATTATATCCTTTTTCTGATTTAAATTTGGAGATACATTTATCCCACTATCTGTACAATAAAGAAGTTTGTGGTATTGAGGTAATTCATATACTGCAAGTAAACTTAAAAGCCTTCCTGTTCTAAGACCAAACTCTTTATTTAATATAGCTCTCATATAAACACTTGTATTTACTAACCCCTTCATAAGAACTTTAGCATCCTTATTTTTAACTACCTCTACAGCTTTTTTAACTGATTCATCAGGATTTTGACATCCTATTATTTCATATCCTTTTAGTCCAATCTCTTTTGATATATTTTCTATTTTATCTTTATTCCCTACGAGAATTGGCTTTATAAGATTTAAATCTGTTGCTGATTTTACAGCTTTTAACACTTCTTCATCTTCTGCAACAGCAACACTTACAATAACAGGTTCAAGCTTTTTAGCTTCTTCTAATAAATTATTAAAATCTTTTAACATATTTTTTCTCCTAAATATTAATAAGTTTTTGCCATTTCTTCTCCATTAAGAACTCTAAGAGCTCCAAGAGCAAGTGCTTCCATTTCCATCTCACCTGCCACTATCTCTACTGGTGCTAAATATGAAACTTTTTCTATTATTCCTTTAGTTACCATTTCCGAATATGATATTCCCCCTGTTAAAATAATCCTATCTATATCTCCAGAAAGTGAGGCTCCATACATAGAAATCTCTTTAGCTGTTTGATAGATAAACGCATCCATTATAAGTTTAGCTTTTTCATCACCATCTTTAATTCTATTTTCGATTTCTATCATATCTTTTGTTCCTAAATAATCGTACATACCTCCAATTGAGCTTACTTTTGCAACCATTTCCTCATGAGTATATTTTCCTGAGTAACATAATTCTATAAGAGGGTATGCAAGTAATCCTCCACTTCTTTCTGGCGAAAATGGACCATCAGACCTTCCACCACTTCCATCTATCATTTTTCCTTTTTTATGTGCTACAATTGATATTCCAGAACCTAGATGTGCTACAATAAAGTTGTAATCTTCATACTTTCCACCTAGTTTTTGTGCTATTTTTCTTGAAACAGCTTTATGATTTAGTGCATGTAACCAGCTAGCTTTTTCTATATCTGATATACCTGTAATCCTTGATACATCATCAAATTCATCTACCGAAACTGGGTCTACTACAAATGATTGAACTCCTATTTCATCTGCTATAGTCTTAGCTAACAAGGCACCTAAGTTTGATGCATGTTCTCCATTTATTTCATTTCTCATATCCTCAATCATTTCTTTACTTACGATATAAGTACCACCTTTTATAGCCTTCATAAGTCCACCACGACCTACTACTGCATCAAAAGAATTTATATCGTGATTTTCACTACTTAAAACATCCACTATTAATTGCTTTCTATAATCATATTCATCAAATACCTTAGAAAAATTTTTTAAATCTTCTCTTGTATGAGTTATATTTTTTTTCAAAACTTCATCTTTATCTTGAAATACAGAAATCTTTGTAGATGTACCACCAGGATTAATTACTAAAATTTTCACTTCAACGCCTCCTCGGTTTCATACTGTAGAACGTCGTTCTGTTATTTTTTTAAAAATTTTGTCGTCCTATTACTCAGAACGACGTTCTATATTTTATTAATTAAATACTAACACATAAAAATGAGTATTTCAATAATAATTTTAAATATTTAAAATATTCACTCATAATCATATCCAGCTTCAAATGCTTCCACATTTTTTGCATTAAACTTTCCTTTACCTTGATTTTCAAAGTACTCACACATACCACTTTCAAACTCTTCTTTTGTAAATAAATCTAAATTCTTCACCATAGCACCCAACATACAAATATTAGCAGATTTTTCATTGCCTAAATTTTGAGCTATTTCAGTAACAGGTACTTTTATAACATTAATATCTTCTCTATATTTTCTATCCTTATTTACTAGTGATTCATTGACAAACATATAACCATTTGCTTTCATTAAACTTTCATACTTATCTATTGATACACTATTCATTCCCAATAATATATCTGGATTTTTTACACAAGGATTTGCAATTTTCTCATCACTTACAACAACATTACAATTTGCACTTCCTCCTCTCATCTCATTTCCATAAGATGGGAACCATGTAATCTTCTTTTCTGCCTTATATGCAACATACATTATAATTTTTCCTGCTGTAAGAACTCCCTGTCCTCCAAAACCAGCACATATAATTTCATTTAACATATTATTTCCTCCCTAATCAATAAATTCTCCAAGTTGATACTTTGGAATAAGTTCGTTTTCTATTCTCTTCATAGCATCTACTGGCTTTAATCCCCAGTTTGTTGGACATGGTACAAGTATTTCTATTAAGCAAAAACCTTTCTTATCTTTTTGTTTTTCAAGTGCTTTTTTGATATATCTTTTTGTTGTATTTATTTCTTTAGGGTTAGTTATTGTTCCTCTTGCCAAATATGCTATATCTAAATTTCCCATAACTTTTACAACATCAAATGTTGAACCATGGTCTTCATATGTTCTACCTGCTGGAGTAGAAGCTGTATGTTGACCTTGTACAGTAGTTGGAGCCATTTGCCCACCTGTCATTGCAAACATATTATTATTCATAACTAAAAATATTACATTATCATTTCTAGTAGCAGCTGACATAGTTTCTCCAAGTCCTATTGCATAAGCTCCACCATCTCCAGCTATTGTAAATATATATTTATCTGGTCTAACTCTTTTCATAGCTGCCATAGCTGCACCCATTTTACCATGAGGAGGAACAACAACATCTACATTCATACTAAATTGAAACATATGATTACAGCCTATATCTGAGCATATAATCGTATCTTGACATATATTCATTTCTGTTAATACTTCTCCAATAATTCTATCGACTATAGAGTGTCCACAGCCTCCACAGAACATATTTTCACACATCATTATTGCTGGTGCTTTTTTAGCCATAATTAAAATACCTCCTCTTGCTTAGCTTTTCCATCTATAATCTCTTGAGCAAAATCTATTAATTGATTTACTTCTGCCATATATTGAGCTGTTGCTACTGAATATACTGGGAATCTATTATTACATGCTATAATGACATCTTCCTTCATTTGTGCCATCATGTTCATTTCAACTGTTACAAGCCCTTTTAATGAATCTTTTAATTTTTTGAAAGCTTTTCTTGGGTAAGGCCACAATGTTTTGGGTCTTATTAATCCAAGTTTTATGCCTCTTGCTCTTGCATCTCTAACTGCACCTTCTGCTATTCTTGAAGAAATTCCATATGCAACAAATACTACATCTGCATCTTCTATCTCTATTTCTTCCCATCTTTGTTCATTTTCTTGAACTTTTCTCATTTTTTCTATATAACCTTTTTGCCATGTATCTTGGTCTTCAAAATATGTTATATCAGTTATTACTTTATTTTTTTCTCCAACAGGAGTTCCTTTTGCTGCCCATGGAGCTTTATCCTTATCATATTCTTTCATTGGTGGTGCTAAACAAGGTTCTACCATTTGACCTATTGTAGCATCAGAAAGTATAAGTACTGGATGCATATATTTTTCAGCTAATTCAAAAGACTCATATGCCATATCCATATTTTCTTGAACACTATTAGGTGCCAATACAATTAAATGATAATCTCCATTTCCTCCACCTTTTACAGCTTGCCAGTAATTATCTTGACCAGCTCCTATAAATCCATCTCCTATACCATATCTTTGTACACATGCTACAACTGCTGGTAAACCAGCTGATACCCAATATGCAATTCCTTCTTGTTTTAATGAAAATCCAGGTCCAGATGAAGACGTCATAGCTCTTGCTCCAAGTGCACTTGCCCCCATAACCATATTTACGCTGGCTATTTCAGATTCACCTTGAATAAATACTCCTCCAACCTCTTTTTGTCTCCAAGCCATCATTTCTAATATTTCTGATTGTGGTGTTATTGGATAACCTGCATAAAATCTACATCCACCACGTATAGCTCCTTCTGCTAAGGCTTCATTTCCCTTAATTAATAAACTTTGCATACGTTTTCTCCCTTCCAATAAAAAGTTATTTATAATATCTCAAATACTAAATCAGGACACATTGTATAACAAGCGCCACATTGAACACACTTTTCTTCATCGACTTTGACTGTTACAAAGCCTTTTTTATTCGTGTAATCAGAAAGACTTATTGCTTCTTTTTTGCAAGCTTCAATACAAAGATAACACCCCTTACATCTTTCAACACTCAACTTGACTTTTTCCATTTTTCAAATCTCCCCTTTTATGTAGTAATTTTTTTACTTAATTTTAAATATATAATATTTATGTGGGTTTATTATATATATTTCATTGCCGTTCTATTCTTTAGAACACTGTTCTGTTTTGTATTGCTTAATTAAAAGATATCACATTCGCTTATATATTTCAATAATTTTTTCAATTTTAAAAATATTTAATTTTTATATTCAATAAAAAAGAGACCCTATCTAAACTGGCATTTACAAATAACAATTTAAATTTAGTCCCTTTTTATTATTCAAATTTATTTTTTAAAATTATCTAAAAAGTTCAGATATACTCTTTGCAGTTTCTATAACTCTTTTAATCTTATATTCAAGGTCTCCTTCTTGCATTCTTATAGTAGGACCTGATAGACTTATTGCTGCTATAGCTCTATTATTTTTATCCAAAATAGGTGCTCCAATACAAGTTAAACCATGTTCTAGTTCTTGGTCATCTAGAGCATATCCTTGCTCTTTTATTTTTGCCAAAAAAATCATCATATCATCCCAATTATCAATTGTATGCTCTGTATATTTGTGTATTGGAGTTTTTCTGTACTTTTCAAAATCTATAGAATCATTAAATGCCATAAGACATTTTCCAACTGCTGAACAATAACATTCACTACTGGAGCCAACTGACGGATTTACTGAGAGTAATTGATTTGAGCCATATTCTTTATGTATTATGATACTTCTTGGAGAATCTTGAGCTCTTTCTTCTAGTATAGACACATTCACCACTTCGTTAAATTCTTGATTTAATTTTTTCGTATATGGTTTTACTATTTCAGTCAAAGACATTTGTTCTCCCACAACCATACCTATTGCATATAAATTTATTCCCAGCCAATACTTACCATTTTCAGTGTTTTGTATAACAAAACCTTTGTTTTCAAGAGTTACTAAAGTTCTATGTACAGTACTCTTATATACTCCCATAACCTTACTTATTTCAGTTATTCCCATCTCTCTCTTCTCATGATATAATAGCAAAATTATGTCTAGGGCTCTATCTAATGCATTTATTATCTCTCCCATATACAAATACTCCTCCTGCGAATATTAAGTGTTTATTCAACACTATACTAAATATTATATATTAAAATTACAAAATTATCTATTTATCTTAATTATATTTTATAAAACAAAAATATTATACTTATTTAACAAAATAAAGAGTCCTACTCAGTATATCTTCCTTATTTTGACTTTTGATAGTATTCTACTGTTATATTTTTACCATCTCTAGATAATAATATATATAATTATACAGTATATTTATTTTTATACAAGTCTAATAACGAGGTGAAATAATGGATAATTTAAAAGATACATTGTTAAATGAACTACATAATTTTAAAGAATATTCTTTAAAATTATTGAATGGAGAAATAAATAAAATGCAATACAAAGGATTTTCTGGTGGATATGGAGTTTATGCTCAAAGAGACAAAAAATCATTTATGATAAGACTTCGAGTATCTGCTGGAGTATTGTCGAAATCTCAACTTGAAAAAATTTACCAAATGGCTACCAAACATAAGCTAGATAAGATACATTTAACAACTAGACAAGCTATACAATTACATGACTTGTCTATAGACTCTATAGTTGATGTTATGGAAGAGGGAATAAAAAATGATATCTTCACTAGAGGCGGTGGTGGTAACTATCCTAGAAATGTAGGTTTATCTCCATTATCAGGAGTTGACCCTGACGAAGCTTTTGATGTTACTCCTTATGCAGTTGCTACTGATAAATATTTTATCAAAAATGCTACTACATATCACTTGCCTAGGAAACTAAAAGTTTCTTATTCTAGTTGTTATACAGATGCTGCCCATTGTAGTATACAAGACTTAGGATTTGTAGCTACTCTAAAAAATGGCAAACCATACTTTAGAGTCTTCTTAGGTGGAGGTTTAGGTAAACAACCTAGAGTTGCTTTAGAACTTGATGAAGTCATAAAACCTAAAGATGCATTATATTGTGTAGAAGGAATGATTAAATTCTTTATGGCTTATGGCAATTATGAAAATAAAAACAAAGCTAGAGTTAGATATATGGTTGAAACTCTTGGAGAGGAGATGTTTTTAGAAAAATTTAAAGAATACTATAAATTAGAAAAAGAAAAAGGTAATCTTGAACTTAATGTTGAACAAATTGATTATTTTAAACCTGGAATTAAGATAGATTTACATGACTCTAGATTAATCCATCAAAAACAATCTGGCTTATATACTGTATATATACATCCAATAGGAGGTCTATTATTGACTAAAGATTTAAAAATTTTACTTCAAGAGTTAGATAATATTAAAAATCCTATGATTAGATTAGGTATGACAGAAGGATTGTACATCTTAAATTTAGATGGAGATGAAGCAAAAAGAATATTAGAAATAAGCAAGACTATTAGTTGTAACTCTCAATTAGAACAGAGTATATCCTGTATAGGTGTTCCTATTTGTCAGATGGGTATACAAAATAGCCAAAAAATGTTGCATGAGATAATAGATTATTTTAGATTACAAAACAATGAAGAAATTTTAAACAAAGCTCCTAAATTATATATTTCAGGATGTCTAAATTCATGTGGTGTTCACCAAATTGGTAGCATAGGATTATGTGGTAAAAAGAAGAATGTCAAGGGTGTATCTACTGATGCATTTGAATTATTTGTTGGAGGTAGTTTTCAAATAGGTAAGACTAAACTAGGAAAATCTCTAGGAGATTTTAAAGCTAGTGACCTTCCAAAGATGCTTTATGAAATAGTTGAGGTTTCATCAGGAAATTTTTATGAATGGATAAATTCAAATGATGATTTATTAAATAAAATAACTGATAAGTATAAAATATAACTTATCATATTTGATAATAAAATAGTTCATTGGATATATCCACATTGTACAGAGCGTATTTTGTAAAAAAATGACTAAATATATGATTATTTATTTTAGTCGTAATTCTTTGCTACTTACAAAATAGATAGGAAAAAATCGTTCCTATCTATTTTTAATAGCTTATTTTTAAAACTATTTGCTATTAGTGTATAAATAGTCTATACTCTTTTTAAATCTTTCAAGACCTTCTTTTAGTTTTTCTCTTGGACATCCACAATTCAATCTTAAATATTTCTCACTTCCGTATATTTCTCCCCTCATTATTCCTACTCCTCCAATATTAATTAAAGACTCTTGTATTTCTTCACAAGTAAATGGAACTTCTCTACAATCTATCCATGCCAAATATGTACTTTCTGGCTTTGTAAATTTAATATCTTCAAAATTCTCTTTTATAAACTGGGATACATAACTTAAGTTATTATCTATGTATTCAACAAGTTGTTCTATATAATAATCACATTCATTGTAGGAAACCATTGTTGCATACATACCTGGTAAACTTACAGAGTTTAGAAAATCTCTTCTTCTTGTTATCGCTAAAAATTCATCATATATATTTTTATTTGGTATAACAGCATATGAACCTGTTAATCCTGGATAATTAAATGTTTTACTTCCAGAAGATACTAAATATAGCTCTTTGTATTCATTTAAATATTTAACTATTGCTAAATGTTTATTTCCTGGCATGATTATATCAGCATGTATTTCATCACTTATAATTTTTACATTGTGTTTTTTACAAGTACTTATTATAAATCCCAATTCAATTTCTTTCCAAACCTTACCTGTTGGATTATGAGGTGAACATAGCAATAATACATCACAATTTTTTATACTATATTCAAATTCATTGAAATCTATATTAAATTTGCCATCATTTTCGTACAATTGTATTTTTTCTAACTCAAATCCATTTTCTTCTACTACACTAAAGAATGCATCATACATAGGATTAAATGTAGCAACTTTCTTTTTGTTCTTACAAAGTAATCTAAGAAGTAATGATACTGAATACATAACTGATGGGCTATATAGTACCCAATCATTCTCTATTTTTGTTTGGAATCGTCTATTATAATATTCTGAAATGCTTCCTTTAAAATCATCATGATTCCATCTAGAATATCCATATACCTGATGATGTAACACCTCTTGTAACTTTTCATATACTGGCTTAGGTACTGTAAAATCTGTATCTGAAATAGAAAATGGAATTAAGTCTTTTTTCCCAAATCTATCTTGTATGTAATCCCACTGTGTGCAATAAGTACCTTTACGGTTATAAACTTCATCAAAATTGTGCTTCATATTAATCCTCCAATATAATTATATCTTTAGTTGTTCTATTTAATATAGTTCCTATCCCATCTTTAATCCAAACATCATCTTCTATTCTTACTCCACCTAAGTTAGGTATATATATTCCAGGTTCACAAGACATAACCATATTTTCACATAATATAGTTTCTGAGCTTTCATTTAAAAATGGATATTCACACCCATCTCCTATACCTATTCCATGTCCTAATCCATGATTAAAATATTCACCATATCCTGCATCATCTATAATTTTTCTTACTTCATAATCTATATGTTTAGCTTTATTTCCTACTTTTATATTCGCTATTCCAACTTGTTGGGCTAACTTTACAAGATTATATATTTCTACCATTTTAGGGTTTGGTTTTCCTACAAATATAGTTCTTGTCATATCTGATTGATAGTTTTTGTATTCTATCCCAAAATCTATCATAATAGTATCTCCTGATTCTATTTTTTTACTCGTTGGTCTTCCATGAGGAAGTGCTGTCCTCACGCCTGATGTTATAACTGGATTAAAAGATAATTTACTTGCTCCATATTTCAGTGCATAAAAGTGAACAAAAGCACTTATCTCATTTTCACTGATTCCAGCTTTTATATGCTTTAATACGTTTTCAAATATTTTATCTGTAATTTCACAAGCTTCTTTTAATATATTTATTTCTTCTATATTTTTAATCATCCTTACCTTATTTATTTCATCACCTATTAAATTAAGTTTAAAATCATATTTATTTAATTCTTTATAATCCGATATAGAATATGCCTGAGATTCTATTCCAAGCTTTAAATATTTATTTTCCTTAAAAACCTCATATACAATATCAAAGTGTGATTTATTAGATTTTGATGGAGTATTTTCTATTATTTCAAACAAAAAATTCAGACTCTTCGCTTCATTTGTATATCTTCCATCTAAAATTAAATATTGACTATCTTTTGTTATTAAAATATTTACACCACTTCCTGTTAAAGTCTGTAAATATTTTTTAGTAGTTCTTGACTTTATAAGTATTGCATCTAATTCTAAATCATTTAATAGCTTTTTTATTTTATTCATCCTTTCCATTTTATTTATCCTCCTATTAAAATGTCTTACTAATCTATAAAATAAAAACTATGAATATAGATTTATAGTTCTATTTTCATAGCTTTTATTTATATGCTTAAATTATATTTCTAGAAATCTAAATCACCTAATAAACCTAAGTCATCTTGAGATATTACAGATTCTTCTTGAACTTCTTGAGCCTGCTTAGCATCTCTCTCATTACATTGTTTTTCATACATTTTATAGAATGGATACCATATTAATATAGATCCTATCATTTGTCCTGCTTGAACTATTGGAGTTAACCAATGTCCATTTACTAAGAATCCTTCTATAAATACTCCTAAGTATGGAGGATTGAAAAAAGGCTTGGCTAATATTCCTGCATGCATTAAGAATGATGGGAATGTTCCTAGTATAGTTCCTCCAATTACAAAAGGTAAAAAGAATGTTGGATTTAAAACTATTGGTCCACCAAATAATATAGGTTCATTTATACCAAATAATGCTGGTACTAAAGAAACTTGACCTATACGCTTAAAGTCTACTCTCTTAGACATTAAATACCAAAATACTAAACCAAATGTTACTCCTGTCCCTGTAAAGTTTGCAAATGCACTTACCATTCCTCCTGTATAGAAGTGTGGTAGTGATTGTCCTACTGCCATAGCTTCCAAGTTTTCAGCTAAGAATTGTGCCGTTATTGGTGCTGTTATTGGTGATAATACCGATGGATGTATTCCAAAGAAGAATAATGTTATTCCTAAGAATGTTATAAATGCAAATGTAAATGGATTATCTAAAGAACCAACTAATGGAGCTAAAAATTGAGTAAGTATTTCTGGAGGTAGTACACCAAATACTTCTAAGGTAATTATTCTTATCCCCATAAATATTCCGACTATTATTACTGTCGTAGGTATTAATTCAAATGAACTTGATACAAAATCAGGTACACTTTCTGGCATACGTATAGTAAAGTTTTTCTTTTTACACCATCTATACAATTCAACAGCCAATACACCTGCTACCATTGCTATAAACAAACCTTTAGTTCCCATATATTTAATATCCATTCCACCATCTTCAGTGAAATTGAAACTCATTAAAAGGAAACCAACAGCAGCTAATGACATTGCTCCTGGCACATAAAGCTTATAGTGTTCTGAAAGGAAATACGTTATACACATACATACTAAAAATCCCATCATTCCTATAGTCAAGTGGAATGGAAGTTGTAACGAGTCCATATTATTTGTTATAAATGAAGTTACAGCATTAGCTCCCATAGCCTTTTCTGCTAAGTTTCCTATAGCTTCTGGCACAAGACTTAAACTTCCTATTATAAGTATTGGAGTCATTGCCACCATTGACTTTTTAATTGCACTTAAGTGATGCTGTTTGTCCATCTTTTGTGCAATCGGTGTAAGATATTTATTCATAAATTGTTCGAACTTTTCAAACATTATTTTCCCCCCTGTTAGTCATATATTATACTTTACTAAGTGTTACATATTAGCTTTTTTGTGAGCTATTAATGCCATCTTAAGTGCAGTTGCACCATCCATTTTCCCATATGTATTTTGATCTATTACTACATATGGTACATTTTTAGGTTCTAATATAGGCTTTATGTAATCAAGTCTATGAGCTATTTGTGGTCCTATAACTAATACATCACAGTTATCAACCTCATTTTTTAATAAATCTACTGGTATTGCTTTAAATTCAAAATCCTCAGTATTTAATTTTTTACTATTTTTTACAGTGTTCTCCATGTTTTTCATTAACATTGTAGTCGAAAATCCACCTGCACAACATAATATTATTCTCATTTTTACGCCTCCTTAGATTCAAATACATCTATTAATTTTTCTATTAAATCTCTAGATAATTGTGAAGTCATGTAATGGTCCTGAGCATGCATCATTAATAAACTCACCATTGACTTACTTTCACAATCTCCAGATAATTCACTTTGTATTAATGCAGTTTGTGCATTATGTGCTTCTAGGTCTATTTTTCTAGCTTCTTCCATACAAGCTCTAGCCCCTTCATAGTCACCTTCTTTCACTTTATTTAAAGCTTCAAATGACTTTGCTTTACTATCTCCTGAAGAAACTATTATCTCCATTATTTTCATTTCTAGATTTTCCATGCTTACCTCCTATGTTGTTAAATAAATTTTAATATATCATTGTACTTCTCTATATTCATATCATTAATAACAGCAGTACATAAATTGATAACCTCTTCAACATCCCTCATATCTACCATTGAATAGTTTCCATGACAGTATCTTAAGGGAACACCTAAAACTATAGCTAGTTTTCCTTCATTTACTAGATGTGCATTTCCAGCATCTGTTCCGCCACCACTAAACATATCGCATTGAAATTTTATATCATACTTAGTTGCTAGGTTTTTCATATAATTCAAGAATTTTTTATTAGGAATCATTGTTTTATCATAATGCACTATCATACAACCTTTAGATAATTGACGTTGATTAGTACAATTTCTAATTAAATCTGGTGCACAAGCAACATCTATAGCAAACACTATATCAGGATTCACTACTTCCGATGCTGTTTTGCCACCTCTTAGTCCAACTTCTTCAGAACTTGTATATACAAGATATATATCATTGTCATCCTTTTTTATTTTATTAATTCTTCTATCTATCTCTTTAAGTACATAGCATCCTATTCTATCATCTAAAGCCTTTGCCATAAGTACATTTTCACTTAACATCTCACTATCACTAGCAAAACATACCATATCCCCTATATTTATACCTAAATCTTCAACCTCTTTAGCTGTACTTACTCCTACGTCTACATATACATCTTTTACGTTGTGATTTTCATCATATGAACAATTCATAAGTCCTTTTATCTTAGTTCCATCAACTTTGGTTATATTTACTTTCTGGAAAGACTTTGCACTATCTTTAACTCCACCAACATTAATTAAATGTAACATTCCAATATCACTTATATGCCTTACTATAAATCCAACTTCATCCATATGAGCACAAAACATCATTTTCAATCCATCACCTCTATGGCGAACTATCATACTCCCTAAGTTATCAAAACTAATTTCTCCATTTATATTTTCAGCTAATATATTCCTTATTTCTTGTTCATTTGAAGCTATTCCATCTGCTTCACATAGTTTTTTTAAATAATTTATACTCATATAATTACCCTCTATATTCTTTGATTTATTAAAGCTACAAATTCTTTGAATGTTTTAGCATTTATAAGTAATCGAACAGTTTCTATGTCATTCATTATTTCATATAGACTACTACTAATTTTTTTATAAAGTCCAATGTTTTCTTTTTTCAAACAAATCATAAATATTAAAGAAACTTTTTTGCCTTCAAATACTATTGGATTTTGTAAAATCTTCACTGAAATTAGATTCTCATTTCCATCAATATCTATAGGATGAGGTGTTGCAACTCCATTTATATATATATTCATTGCAAAGGACTCTCTTTTCAAAACCTTTTCAGAGTATCCATAATCTCCTGCACCTTTTAATTCTATATTTTGGGACATATCCTCTAGACACTTAATATAATCTCTTGAATCATTGTCTATATTAAAATAGTCACTTCTAAAAAACTTACTGATAAAAGCTTGTTCTTTATTTTCTAAAGAATACTCCTTAAATTTTTCAAACATAATCAACTCTTTGATTCTTAAAATATCATAATCATCTAAAAGTTCTTTTATATATATAATAGGTACTTCTAATTTTATATCTAGTTCACAAATCGAGAAAATAATATCTGGATTAAATTTTTCTAACTCTTTCATCTGTATAAGCGAAAAAGTTTTTATATTAGTTTTTTCAAATAAACTACTTATTTTAAATTTTATTAACTGAGCACTTCCGCCACCTGATGAGCATACTATTGCTATTGAATTATACTTTCTAAATTCGTAGATAGCTTGTTTTTCCATATTCATGGCAAAGTATGTAGCTATAAATCCAATTTCATCCCTTTGGATTTCAACATTATACTTTTTGTACATCATTTTTCCTAGTAATATAGCCATATTAAAAGCAACTGGGTATTTGATTTGTATTTCATCTATAAGTGGGTTTTGGTAAGATATACTAAAAGTTGACCTTTTTAACAATTCTGTTAAATGATTTAGTAATGATTTTTTAAATTCTTCATCTTCATTAAAATATGTATTATTTTCTTTATCAAATTGTTCTAAGAAATATTCTAAATCCTCTCTTAAGCTATCTATGTTTTCTTGTCTGCTAAATTTTTTTCTAGCTTTTTTCTTTATCAAAGATTGTAATGTATTGTAATCTTCATTAGATAAATTTAATCCATATTCATTGTTGCTATCATCTAGTTTTAATAATTTAGCTTGCTTATCTATATACAT
>NZ_JAGWCT010000060.1:0-24447 GCF_020657815.1 Clostridioides sp. ZZV15-6597
ATAACAATAGTTATCTTGACCAAGAAGCCACCACTTCAAACATTACCGTAGGTAGTTAAGTGGATGGTAGTTCACATCCTATGGGTAAATTAATTGAAAGTATAGAGAAAATAAGAGATGGAGATACAAGTATAAGATTCAATAATGATAAAAATAATGAATATACTGAAATTGCTACCACTTTTAATAATTTAATTGATACAATGGTAAGTAACTCTGAAGAACTTAAAAGAATAAATGATGACTTAGAAGTGTTGACTGCAAATATTCCTGGAGGAGTATATAAGTATAGTTGTGATGGAAATTACATATTTAGCTTTATAAATGAAGGATATCAAAAATTGTTAGGATATACAAAAGAAGAGTTTGAATCATTTTTCGATAATAAATTGTTAAATGTTATATATGAAGGTGATCGTAAACTGGTTAAAAATGCACTAGAAAAACAATTAAAAAATAGCAATATACTTGAAGTTGAATATAGAGTTGTTCGCTCTGATGGAGAAATACTTTGGTTATTAGATAAAGGCCAAATAGTGAAGGATAAATATGGGAAGCCTTGGGTTTATTGTGTTGTAATTGATATTACATCAAGTAAGTCGGCTCAAGAGCAGTTGGATATAAGTGAAGAGTGCTATAGAATTGTTATGGAGCAAGAAAATAATATTGTTTTTGAATGGAACTTAAATACAGATACAGTAAATATTTCTGACAATTGGGAAAAGAAATTTGGATATAAACTAGTTAGAAGTAATTTAATTGAAGGTATATTGAAAAATGAAATCATCTATAAAGATGATATACAGAAGTATTTAGACCTTTTTACAAATGCTATAAAAGGTGATAACCCATATCATGAAAAAGAACTTAGATTTAGAAAAGGAAAAGATAAATATATTTGGTGTAAAGTTAGATTATCTAGTATTATTGATAAGTATAGTCAATGTACACGTATTATCGGTGTTGTTGTAGATATAGATAAAGAAAAACGAAAAAATGAAGAACTTGAAAATAGAGCCCAAAGGGATTTGCTTACAGGACTGTATAATAAAATCACAGCAGAGGATTTAGTTAGAAAATACATAGAAAATGAAGGAAAAAACCTTAAAAGTGCATTATTTATAATCGATATTGATGACTTTAAAGGAATTAATGATAATTTAGGCCACTTATTTGGAGATGCAGTTTTAAATGATATATCATCTAAATTTATAAATATATTTAGAGAAGATGATATTATTGGGCGTATAGGTGGAGATGAATTTTTAATTTTTTTAAAGGATTTACATTCAGAAAAAGTATTAAAAAAAAAGGCAGATGAATTAATAAATCTATTTAGACGTTCATTTACAGGAAAAAATAAAGATTATAAGATTTCTGGAAGTATAGGGATATCTATTTATCCTGATAATGGTAAAAATTTCAAGGATATTTTTAGATGTGCAGACAATGCACTTTATTTTGCAAAGGGAAAAGGCAAAGATTGCTATTGTATATATGAAAATAATAGCAAAATTATGGATAATGGATTAATAAAAACCAAAACCTTTAATTCTGTCTTAGGTGGAGAAGAAAATATTGATGAAGCGTACAAAACTAAGTCAACATTTAGACAGAATTTTTATGAATATATATTTAGAATTTTATATGAGTCCAAAGATGTTGATACAGCAGTAAATTTTATATTAGAATTAGTTGGTAAAACTTATGATGTAAGTCGTGCATATATATTTGAAAATTCAGATGATAATCTTTACTGTAGCAATACATTCGAATGGTGCAATGATGGTATTAACCCAGAGATAAGTAATCTTAAAAAAGTATCATATAGTTTATTTGATGATTATAAACAAAATTTTAATGATAGAGGAATTTTTTACTGCAAGGATATATCTTCACTTGATGATGGGTTATATAAAATTTTGAAAGTACAAGGGATAGTATCTATGTTACAATGTGCAATCTTAGATGAGGGCGAATTTAGTGGATATGTAGGCTTTGACGAATGTAATGGAAATAGATTTTGGACAAAAGAGGAAATAGAATCCTTGACATTTATATCAGAAATATTAAGTATATTTTTAATTAAAAAGCGTAAAGAAGATAAATTAATAAAATCTTATAAAACTATAAAAGCAGTTATGGATAATTTGAATTCATGGACTTATGTGATAAACAAGAATACATATGAGCTTTTATTTATAAACCAAAAGACCTTGAGTATAGCTCCAAACACAGAGATAAATCAATTATGTTATAAAGCATTTTGGAATATAGATAAACCATGTGAAGTTTGTCCAATGAATGAACTTAGCGAGGAAAAAAGTTTTTGTATAATAGAATTGTATAATGATAATCTTAATGTTTGGACTAGTGCTAATGCTTCATATATTGAATGGAATGAAGAAAAAAGTGCGTGCCTAATGTGCTGTAATGATATAACTAAATATAAAGAAAATGAATCTAAACCTGAACCTAATTGTTAGTGATATATTTATAGTATAATACTACTACTATTTTTATTTTAATAAAATATAGCATAAAAAAACCAATTGTTTTGTAAGTAGACTATACAAGTTTACTTGAACTAGTATCTCTACAAAACAATTGGTTTTATACTATTTTATAATTTTAAATTTAGAAGGAATTTTAACTTCTGATTTTTCTTTTATTTTAGAAGCTTGTTTTTTAACTTTTTCCAATAACTCAGATTCATTTACAACTAATACCTTTCTTTCTTTCATAAGCCACTTTCCATCACAAATTGTAGAATCTACATTTTCGCTAGTCATAGAATACACTATGTTTCCAATTGGATTATGCATTGGTAAGCAATGAATTGTATCTGGATTAAGAATAATCATATCTGCTTTTTTGCCAACTTCAAGACTACCAATTTCTTTTTCAAGTAAAGCACATTTTGCTCCATTTATAGTAGCCATTTCTAATATTTGTTCAGCTGGAATAACTGTTGGATTTAAAGTTCTTCCTTTATGTATTAATGAAGTTAAATACATATCTCTCATTAAATCCATTCTATTATTTGAAGGTGCCCCATCCGTACCAATTGAGACTGGAATTCCTTTTTCTAGCATTTCAGGAATTGATGCAAAACCTAGTACTACTTTCATAGCTGCACCAGGGTTATGGGAAACTTTTACATCATGCAATCTGAACAAATCAATTTCTTTATGAGTAAGCCAAACTGTATGAGCAGCTAAAAGGTTTGGACCCAAAACACCTAACTTATCAAGATATTCAACTGTTCCAACTCCAGTATTTTGTTTTACAAATGAAATTTCATCAGCTATTTCAGCTATATGCATGTGTATACCTGTGTTGTATTTGTCAGCTAATTGTTTAGTTCTAACAAGTAAATCCTCAGTTGTATTAAAAATAGTTCTTAAAGCAAACCATATTTTAATTCTTTCATTAGATGTATTATTAAACTTATGGAATAAATCTAATTGAGTGTTGATTTCTTCATCAGTAGTTTTTTGCCATGCTTCAGGAAGACCGTCTCCTGTATCCATAACTGACTTAGCTAGACATGCTCTAACTCCAGTTTTATCAACAGCTTCAACCATAGCATCGACATATTGACCACCAGACTCTAAAAATGTAGTAACACCAGATTTTATTAGTTCTACACAACATGCAGTAGATGAGATTAAAGAATCTTCGTAATTAAAGCTACTTTCATATGGCCAGATTCTTTCTCTAAGCCATGTTAAAAGCACAACATCATCAGAAAGACCACGACCTAATTGTTGAGATAAGTGAACATGTGTATTGACTAACCCTGGCATTAATATTTTTCCATTAGCATCGTATATTTCAGCATCTGTATCTACAATATTATTATCAAATTTACCAACTTTTTTTATAATATTGTCTTCAATAAGTATACTTCCATTCTCATATACTTCTCTATCTGTATTCATAGTGATTAGATATGCATTTTTTATAAGTAATTGTGACATAAATATCATCCCTTTTCTATGTATTTTTTTATCTATCTATATATTATGATAATAAATTTTATATATAAAGTTAATAGCAAAATCAATTTAGATATAAAATTGATTTTGCTATTTGTAAATTAAAAATAAATAAGCTTTTAATATATCAAAACTAAAATACTAACTTAGTACTAAGTTTACAACTGCAAGTATTCCTATAACCCAAAGTGTGATACTAATTTTATCAGTTTCTTTAGCTACAACATGCATTATTATATATGAAATAAATCCAAAACACAAACCAATACTTATACTATAAGTTAGAGGCATCAATAAAACTGTAACAAAAGCAGGGACTGCTATTTTACTATCAGCAAAATCGATTTGTTTTATACTTTCAAACATGAATACCCCAACCATAACAAGTGCAGGTGCAGCAGCATAAGTGGGAACTATACCAAGTAATGGTGTAAATATAAGTGTAGCTAAGAATAATGCTGCTGTTACTACAGAAGCAAGTCCAGTTCTTGCACCTGCTGCTATACCAGAAGCTGATTCTCCGAATGTTGTAACTGTGCTAGTTCCTAAAAACGAACCTATTAAAGTAGAAGAAACATCTGCATATAACATTTTTCCAAGGTCTTTTATTTCTCCATTTTCATCTTCAAGACCCATCTGCTTGCAACAAGTGATAAGGAATGCTAATGAATCAAACATGTCTATAAACATGAAAGAGAATATAGGTCCAATTAATGAGAATTTTAGTGCTCCTACAATATCTAATTTAAAAGCAATTGGTGCTATACTTGGTGGCGTTGAGATTATTGCTGTTGGTAATTCTACAAATCCACATATAATAGATATTACTGTTGCGACTACTATACTTATTAATATTCCACCTTTAATTTTTTTGTATTCTAATATCGCCATTAAGATAAGTGCAAAAAGAGCTATTAAAACTGTTGGTGTAAAATCTGCAAGTGAAACTATTGTATCTGGGTTTGCAATTATAACCCCCATGTTTTTTAAACCGACAAAAGCAAGGAAAAGACCTATACCTGCTGAAGATGCTACTGCTAATTCTCGAGGAATTGCATCAGCAATTGTCTTTCGTAGACCTGTTACTGCGAGTGTGAAGAATACACATCCAGATAAGAACACAACTCCAAGACCTGTTTGCCATGGAATTCCTGCTCCTATAACCAATGAATATGTGAAGAATGCATTTAGACCCATACCAGGTGCTAGTGCAAATGGTGCATTTCCTAAAATTGCAAATATCAGTGTACCAATGGCTGTAGCTAATATAGTAACTGTTATAAGTGCTGCTTTATCCATACCAGCCTCAGATAATATTGCTGGATTTACGAAAACTATGTATGCCATTGTTAAGAATGTAGTAACTCCACCTATTATTTCTGTCTTAAGGTTAGAGCCACGTTCGCTGAATTTAAACATTTTGTCTAAAAAGCTTAATGATGAATTATTTCCACCTGGTTGTACATTATTATTGTTTGGTACCATTTTTACCTCCAAAAAACTTTAAAATATAAACAAAAAAATATATATTCATATAGATAGAATAGAATATATATTTAAAATTAACATTCTATTCATAGAAAACTCATTTAAGGTGAGTTTGTAGAGACTATTAGACCATATTACTAATATTATATGAACATTTTCTATTTGTTTTTCTGTTGTATTATATCGTAATATTGTATTATTTACAATAAATTTAAAGAAATTATTCGTTTTTTTGTCGATTTTATAAAAAATTGAGGTCATTTTTTATAAAAAATAATTATTTCTAAAGATAAATATTACAGAAGTATAATAAATGTTATACTTTTATAACATTTATGTTATTAATGGAAATTCATTATAAATAAGTTTGTGATATAATTATAAATGTACTGAATACAAGAATATTTCGTAAAAACTTTTTAATATATTGAAAGTACATATAATAGTTTAATATAATAATAAAAATGAATTTAAAAATAATATAATTTATAGTGGAGGAGAAAATGACTAAAATTATTAAAGTACAAAAGCCTAAATTTACAGGGGAATTAGAAAATGTTGAAAATATTGAAGCTGTATTAGATGATATATTCAATGATGAAAAAATATTTAATAAAACTATAGAAAATGAGGTTATAAGTGATTTGGATATTACAAGAGCAAGTTTTGAATCTTGTATATTTAGAAATGTATCCTTTGAAAATTGTAATTTAAAAAAGATTGACTTACTTGATGTAGTATTTGAAAACTGTAATTTATCCAATACATCTTTCGATGGAGGAAGTATATACAGAGTTGAATTTAAAGACAGTAAATTAATAGGAGTTAGATTGGATGATTGTATACTTAAAAACGTATTATTTAAGGATGTTTTAGGTAGATATTCTAACTTCTCTTTTTCTAAGTTTAAGATAGTTTCTATTTTAGATTCAAATTTTGAAAGTTCTGTGTTTCAGGAAGTAAAAAATGAAAATTTAGTATTCGAGTATACAAATTTAAAAAAAGCAAATTTTAATGGAACTAAACTTTCTGGAGTAGATTTTACTACTAATAATATTGAAGGTATTGAAGTAGGAATAGATGATATTAGAGGAGCTTGCTTTGATGTGTCACAAGCAATCGATTTAACAAAACTGATGGGAATTATCATAAAATGAAAATTATATTCAAATATTAAATTGGGAAAGCGTTAACAATGTGAGAATTTTTACCAGATTGACATTTTTATGAAAATAAAGTAAGATTATCTTAATATTCAAAATATTTTCAAAGGGGGTAGTTTGGTGTGAGTAAGCAGATGAGAGATATTTTTATAGTTGGTTTTGCTTTGTTTTCTATGTTCTTTGGCGCAGGAAATCTTATGTTCCCTCCATTCTTAGGAATGGAATCCGGTAAAGACTGGTTAATTCCTCTTGTTGGCTTTGTTGTTGCAGATGCTGGTATAGCAATGCTTGTTATCATAGCAACAGCAAGATGTAAAGGAAGCATGGATGATGTACTTAGAAGAGCAGGTAAAGGATTAGCAAGAGTAATGAGTGTGGCTGCTCTAGCATGTTTAGCACTTCTTGTTATACCAAGAACTTGTGCAACAACATATGAAATGGGTATTATACCTATATTTGGAGACCATGGAGCAGTAGCTAAAGCAGTATTTTCAGTAATATTCTTTGGTTTAACTTTAGCATTTACGATTAGGTCTTCTAAAGTTATAGACATAATAGGTAAATATTTAACTCCAGCGTTATTATTAGTATTATTTGTTCTAATTGTAAAAGGGATAATCTCTCCAGCAGGACCTATGAGTCCAGAACATATGATAGATAAAAATCTATTTGGTGAAGGGATATCACAAGGTTATCAAACAATGGATGCTCTAGGTGCAGCATCTATGGCTACTATAATGTTAATGTCTATAGTGGCTAAAGGATATACATCAGATAAAGACCAAATAGGCATGACTATTAAAGCTGGTTTTGTAGCCTGTGTATTCTTGGCATTAGTATACGGTGGTCTTACTTATCTAGGAGCAACAGCTTCAACTTTATATGATACTAGCATACCTCAAGCATCTTTATTAGTTGAGATAACTAGTATACTATTATATGGTCAAGTAGGAAAGGTAATTTTAGGTGTAATTGTAGCACTTGCCTGTTTAACTACTTCTACAGGTTTAACAGCATCAATTTCAACTTATTTTGAAGGAATAAGTAAAGCAACTTATAAACAACTAGTTATAGGTATATGTGTGGCTAGTATGCTTATATCTAATTTAGGTGTTGATGCTATAATAGCTATATCAGTTCCAATTCTACAAACAATATATCCTGTTTTATTGGCAATAGTTATCATGGAATTGGCTGGTAAACATATAAAAAATGATAATGCATTTAAAGGTGCAGCATATGTTACATTACTAGTTAGTGTATTATCAGCTGTAAATGGAATGACAGGAGCTGTTCCATTTATACAAAGTTTACCACTTGCAGGTTTGGGCTTTAACTGGGTAATACCAGCTATATTGGGTGGAATAGTTGGTAACTTCATAAAAAGCAACAAACAAATAGCATAGTAATTTATAATTAATTTAATTTTATAATATATATTTTTTTTAGTACTATGGGTAGATTTAATTAAAATCTAATCTACCCATAGTACTTTTTAGATTGGATTATAATAGTTGGGATATAATTTTTTATAATATAATTTTTCTTTGAAGTATGATAAAATTAGTAATAGTGATAAGAAAGTACAAATTTAGGAGGTTTTAATTAATGCTTAAAAAAATAACAGCATTTATGCTATCTATATGTTTAATCATTGGACTTACAGGCTGTAGCTTAGTTACTGGCAAAAATGATAAAGAGAAAATCATTGATGATTTTAAAGTTGCAGTAGTAACTCAGCCATTATCTGAAAATAAAGTACAATACAATATAGTAGAAGATTTAGCCAAAGAGTATAAGGAAGCTAATGAAACTGATAAAGAAAAAGATGGTGAAGCTAGAGTTGAGCGAACTATAAAACATGTTGTGTTGCCAGAAAACTTTACTTCTAATATAGATAAGTCTATAAATGAAATAGTAAAATTGACTGATGATGAAGAAATTCAGGCAATTGTAGTATCAACAGACCAAGTAGGTCTTTTACCAGCATTACAGAAGGTAAAAGAAAAGCGTCCAGAAATAATAACTATCTCAGCTCCTATGGGAGAGGACAAAAACCAATTGAGTCAATATGTAGATGTAAATCTAGGGATTGACACAGAGGAAAGAGGAAAGTTATTAGTTGAACGTTCAAAGGAAATGGGAGCAAAAGCTTTTATTCATTATGCATCTAAGGATGATTTGAAAGATGCTGATATCGCCAAAAGACTGGAAAAAATTAAAGAGACTTGTAGAAACTTAGGAATGCAATTTGTACAAGTTAATACACCAAATGTAAATACAGAAGAAGATAAAGGCAAAATGAAACAATTTTTAAATGAAGATATTGATAAACAAGTTAAGAAGTATGGAAAAGATGTAAATGTATTTGGTGTAAATGAGTACATGGATGAAGTTATATTAACTAAAGCTTTAGAGTTAAAATATATAGTTGCAGAGCAAAGTAATCCATCACCAGTGGAGACATACCCTAGCGTTATGGGATTTAAAATATCTAAAAAAGATGCCCAAAATTATGATAAGATAAATGATGTGATAAGTGAAAAGGCTAAAGCTGCTGGCATGTCAAATAGACTTGGTGGATATCCTATGCCAATGGATGCTTTTATACCATCATTAGCAACTTATCTTGCAACTGAAATGGTACTTCAAGATTTTACACAAGAAGATGTATGTGACCCAGACTATCTAGAGGCGTTTGCAGAATTAAAATTTGGTATTGGTTCAGAATTTACACCTTTAACAGAGGCACTTTATAATTATCAATCAGTAATATTAAATCAATTAATATATTAATATTAAAAGCTATGAAATTAATAATAAAAATTATTATTTCATAGCTTTTTTGCTGAAAGTATATTTTATTATTTTATAATCAGTTATAGTAAAAATAAAATTTATGATTATAAATATAAATTTTGAAGTAGTAAATTTGAATTACTATAAAACTAAAATATATTGTTTTCTATAATTTTTATACCTTTTTCGGTGATAGAGCTACCTTTTCTTCCTTTACCAGGGGTTAAATATTCATTAAATGTCAAATATTCTAGCATATTTCTTACTTCATATTCTGTGACATTATGCTCCATAAATTTCATGAGTTTTGCTCTTCCCATAGGTTTTATATATAGTGACTTTAGGATAGCAATACATATATTTTTGTCATATTGATTTAAATCATGAAATATAGATGTATTTCCTAACATATGATGATTATTTAATTTTGAAGATATATTTTGTGGCAGGTCATTTATCGTAAGTTGATTAGAACCCATATAAGCCATATATTCAATACAATTTCTCAATTCTCTAATATTTCCCATCCAAGTATAAGAATTTAAAGCCCTTAAGAGACTTTTATCAAGTTTAATATTTTTATAGGGAAGTTCTTTTAAAAATGATTCCAAAAGAAGTGGTATATCTTCCAATCTGTTTCTAAGAGGAGGCAACTCTAATGTGAACATACTTATCCTGTAAAACAAATCCATTCTAAATTTATTTTCTAAAATTAATTTTTCTAGGTTTTTATTTGTAGCAGCCAGTATTCTTACATCAATTGGAATAATATTTGTACCACCAATCTTTCTGATTTCTTTTTCTTGTAAAACTCTTAAGAGCTTTACTTGTAAATCATGTGGCATATCTCCTATCTCATCTAAAAATATGGTTCCAGTATGAGCTAATTCAAATAATCCCTTCTTTCCACCTTTTTTTGCTCCAGTAAAAGAACCATCTTCATATCCAAACAGTTCACTTTCAAGTAATTCACTTGGAAGTGAAGCACAATTTATTGCTACAAAAGGTTTATTTTTTCTATGAGAATGGTTGTGTATTGATTGAGTAAAAGCTTCTTTACCAGTACCTGTTTCGCCAGTTATTAGTATGGGGTTATCTGTAAGAGCCATTTTTTTTGCTTTTTTTATACAGTCTTTTATAACAGCACTATTTCCAATTATATTATTGAACTTATACTTGGCTATATAACCTCTTTTAACAGAGTCACTTCTTATTTTTTGCTCTAGTATTTCTATCTTGCTTACATCTTTTAATGTAATTAAGCAACCTTCTATATTTTTATAAAGATAAAATGGTTTTTTTGATAGTATAAATTTCTTGTCTATTTCATCTATGTATATAATCATATTATCTATGTTTAGATTTTTCGTGATTTTATCTAAAAAACTCTTTGGTAAAGATTCCATTAAAGAAGGTGATTTTATGAGTCTTTCATCTAAGTCTAACATGCTTAGTAAAGATTTATTTACAAATGTGACCTTGTTAAATGTATTGAAAAATATTAATCCATCTCCAATTTCATCAATAGTCATATAGAGTATAGTTTTTAATTTAGATATATTATCTAATGATGTATTTAAAAAATCATGACTAAGTGTTTCCTTAGATAGCTTGTATAGTTTTTCTATAAACTTCTCGTTTTTTAGCTTTAATACTACTAGTAACGACATATATGTATCTAATGAAATTTTTCTCCAACCTAAGTCAACGATGTTTTTTATATATTTTGGTATAAATCTGGTCTGACCTGGTGTTATAGCTGTATCTAAATCATATATTTCTTCACAGTTTGGGTATGTTGGTACAAAATCAATATGATTTATTCCTATTTTATATAAATAAGTAGCCATTTCAAACGCTGAAGTTTTATTGGTAGTCATAAGTAATGATTTTGTGCCTGGAGGTAGTTTCATCATTTTCTCATATCCAAGCTTTGAAAGTGCTTTTGTTCCATGGATAATTTCAATATCTTCCTTGAAATGCTTTATTAAAAAATTACTAGTTAAAGGTGATAGAGAAAGAACTACATCACCCTCTAAATTCTCTCTTATACCATCAAGTATATTTTGTGTTTCTATACTTATTTCATCTCCAAAAAAGCTTATTAACTCTTCTTTGTAGTGGTCAGCATTTAATTTATCATATGTTATAAGAATTAATTTTTTTCTGTCCATTTTATTTCTCCTAACTAAGGTAATATTTAGTTTGCTTTTTTAAGAGCAGAACAAGTTATATTATACAACAAATAACATGATAAATTTATACATTTAGCTAAATAATAGGTTTTTGTAGGTTTTTATCCTATAAAAACCTATTTATAAAATTAGTTTTAAAAATTATATAGAAAAATCTTTATAATATAAAGATTTTTCTACTGTATGCCAATAAAAGGTACATAAATAGAAGTTTAAAAAGTTAGCAATTGCAAGCTGTTCATGTGATGAAAAAATTAACAATAAAAAAACAAATGAAAAAATATTATTATTAAAGTATTGGCATGGGTTTTGCTTAATAAAAAGGTGTACTAATAAAATTTATTTAAGCAGGAGGGAGAATTTATATGAGCAAACTAGAATCAACAACAGAAAAAATAGAAGTTAAATGGTATGGGTATGTAGCATTAATATTAGGAGCATTATTCTTTTCAGGAATATTTAAAGATGCACCTGGAGCATTAAAAGTACTAGATTTTAATAATGTATTAGGAAACTTTGGTTCATTGGGAACAGTTAATGATGGTGTAGGTACATTAGCTGCAAACTTCAGAGGGGATGGAGGGACTGGTCCTCGTGATGGATGGCTATATGCATTAACTTTAATACCATCAGTTATGTTTGCGCTTGGAATAGTTAGAGTTATAGACCACTTAGATGGTATGAAAGCAGCACAAAAACTTCTTAGTCCACTATTAAAACCATTACTAGGATTACCTGGATTTGCAGGATTAACTTTAATAGCTAGTTTACAATCTACAGACGCTGCTGCATCTATGACTAAGGAACTTAAAGATGATGGATATATAGATGAAAAACAAAAAGCTGTTTTCTGTGCATTTCAATTTTCTGGTGCATCTGCAATCACGAATTTCTTTGCTTCAGGAGCAGCATTGTTCCCATTTATAGGCGATGTTCCAATATTTATACCACTTGCCTTAATATTAATTATGAAATTTGTTGGAGCAAACTTACTTAGATTATACTTAAATAAATTCGAAAAGGAGGAAGCTTAATATGAGTGATATAGCAAAGAAAGAGGTAAAAGTTAAAAAAGGAAATGTGATAGATGCATTTATTGGTGGAGCTAGAAATGGGTTTCAAATAAGCACAAATTCAATGGCTCCAAATGTTATATTTGGTTTTGCTATAATTTCTATATTCAATTTAACTGGTCTTTTGGATATAATAGGAACAATTTTCACACCTGTAATGAGCATATTTGGACTTCCAGGCGTTGCAGCAACTGCAATAATGACGATATTTATATCAATGGGAGGAGCTTCTGGGGTAATAGCTGGCTTGTTTACAGCAGGTCAAATAAATCAAGCACATGTTGCAATACTTTTACCAATGTTATTACTTTCAGGAGCTCAGATACAATTTATGGGTAGACTGTTAGGAACAGCTGAATTAAAAACTAAATACTATCCACATATGTTCATAATAGCAACTTTAAATGGATGTATTGCAATGCTTATAATGAATTATTTTGTAGTATAGATAACATATGAAAAAAGTAATACAGGATAAAAATTAAAATTTATGGAGGTATTATATTATGGAAAATAATAAAAGTTATATTGACTATGTACATAAGGTGTATGATTATTTGCATACAATTCCAGAAAAAGGATTTGAAGAATACAAGACATCTACATTTATTTTAGAAGAACTTAAAAAAATGGGATTTGAAAATATAGATGAAGGTGTTGCAGAAACTGGTATTATAGTAACAATAGACTCTAAAAAAGAAGGACCAGTATTTGCTATAAGGGCAGATATAGATGCATTAGAATTTATAATAGATGGAGAAAAGAAAATGATACATGCTTGTGGTCATGATGGTCACACTTCAATGCTTCTAACGGCTGCAAGATTAATAAAAGAAAGGGACTTGGTAAAAAAAGGAAAACTTAAAATAATTTTTCAACCAGGTGAAGAAAAACTTTATGGGGCATTAAGAGTAATAGACTCTGGTTTATTAGATGATGTTGAAGAGATGGTAGGTATGCATTTAAGACCTGGGCAAGATTGTAGATTAGGAAAGGCCATACCTGCAATGTATCATTGTGCCAGTTGCATAATGGAATTTAGTATTAAAGGTATTACTTGTCATGGTTCTAAACCACACTTGGGTGTAAATGCAGTAGATGCTGTCTGTTTAGCAGTAAATGCAATAAATGCAATAAGAGTAAATCCAGCTGTTCCAAATTCTATTAAAGTTACAAATATATCAGTTAAAGGGGAGACATATAATAATATACCAGATGAAGCTTTTATGGCTTTAGATATAAGAGCAGAGAGTAATGAGATAATAGAAGAATTAAAAGAAAAAGCTATTCATGCTATAAAAACCGCTGCAAGTTCTATAAACGCAGAGGCTATACTACTTTCAAAAGATGGAGTTCCAGCAGCAGAGTTTGATGAAGGTCTTGTAAGTTTAGCTGAAGAAACTATTAAAGATGTACTTGGTGAAGATGCATCTATAGGTGTATTTAAAAACTCTGGTGGAGAAGATTTTCACTATTATACTCAAAAACTAAAATGTAAGACTACATATATTGGACTGGGTGCTGATGCTACACCAGGATTTCATAATCCTAATGTGACATTTGATACTAAAGCTTTAGAATATGGAGTTGATATCTGGTGCAGACTAGTTGAAAAGAGATTAGGATAAGGTTTTAGATTAATTGCTTTGTATTTAAAAGTTTTTTAAAATTATGAAAAGAGAATTTTTATGTTATTTGCAATATTATTGACATAAAAATTCTCTTTTTATTTTGTTGCAATGAAGTTATTTTTACAATATCGAAAAAATCTATTACAGGAAAAATATGTATATTTTAAATCTATTAAAGCAAAAAGTGTTATTATTATAGTGTGTAGAGTGGTAAAATGTCATTAGATTACAAGTAGTGACAAATTTAATATTTATAGAATTTATATTTTTAGGAGGTTCAAATGAGTAAATATAATTTTGATAGACTTATAGACAGAGTCGGAACAGACTGTGTAAAGTGGGATTTTAGAACTAATTGTTCACCAAAATCGCAAAAAGATGGTTTACCTTTTTGGATTGCAGATATGGATTTTGAATGTGCAGAACCAATAATAGAAGCATTACATAAAAAAATTGACCACAAAATATTTGGATATAGTTCTAATAATAGTGATAAATACTTCGATGCAGTTTGTGGATGGTATAAAAGAAGATTTAACTGGGAAGTAAATAGAGACGATATTGTTTTTAGTCCTGGAGTTGTACCTGCTGTTGCTATTTTAGTAAGAATATTAACAGACTTTGGAGAAGGAGTAATAGTTCAAAAACCAGTATATTATCCATTTGAAGCAAAGATAAAAAGTAATAATAGGGAAGTTGTAAACAATTCTCTAATATATGAAAATGGAAGTTATAGAATGGATTACGCTGATTTAGAAGAAAAAGCTAAGTGTGACAATAATAAAGTACTTATTCTTTGTAGCCCTCACAATCCTGTTGGTAGAGTATGGAGAGAAGAAGAATTAAAAAAAGTTGTAGAAATATGCAAAAAATATGACTTATGGATAATAGCAGATGAAATACACTCTGACTTAATTCGAAAAGGATTTAAACATACTCCTTTACAATCATTATGCCCAGAATATAAAGAGAAAATAGTTACATGTATAGCTCCAAGTAAGACATTTAATTTAGCTGGAATGCAATTATCCAATATAATAGTGAATAATAAAGAGTTAAAGAAGAAGTATCAAGATGAAGTTACAGCTGTTGGAGTTGGTACTTCACCAAATCCTTTTGCTATTGTAGCTACTATAGCAGCATATAATGAAAGTGAAGATTGGCTTGATGAATTAAATGAATATCTAGATAATAATATAAAATTTATTGATGAGTATTTAAAAGAAAACTTACCAAAAGTTAAACTTGTTTATCCAGAAGGAACATATCTAGCTTGGTTAGACTTTACTGCTTATGGATTAAATGAAGTAGAACTTGAGGATTTAATGTTAAAAAAAGCCAATGTATTATTTGATGAGGGTTATATATTTGGAAAAGAAGGTATTGGGTTTGAAAGAATAAATGTAGCATGCCCACAGTCTCTATTAAAAGAATGTATGGATAGATTAAAAACTATATTTGAAAACTTATAAAGCATAGGTAAAAATTTATAAAGTATACAAAAAAATAAAAAATAATAAACTTGACAAAATTCAACTAATCACTTATCATACTATTATGAATAAATAGAAAACATAAAAGTTAACTTTTATTAAAGTAAAGATAAGACTTTAAAGACGTTGAAAGGAAGAGTAGGTATAGAATGTAATTAAAGCGAGTTGGTGATGGTGTGAGACCAATATGAAGTCTATAGTGAAGAACATCCTGGAGTTGCTAACTGAAATTTTAAAAGAGTAGGCTTAGTCGGAACCAAACCGTTATCATATTGGGATGTATCGAGTAATATCTGTACATTATGAGCTGGGTTTGAATTTATTTCAAACTAATCAGGGTGGTACCGCGGAAAAGCAACCTTTCGTCCCTTTTTATAGGGATGAGAGGTTTTTTTAATGGAAAAATATATAAAATATAGGGAGTGAATAGTATGAGTACAATAATACCAAAAGATTATAAAAGTAGTCTAAATGTAATTGATACACAAGTAGCTATAAAAAAATTAAAAGATTTTTTTGAAATGAGATTGAGTAATGAGTTGAATCTAATAAGAGTTTCTTCACCATTATTTGTATTGCCTGAGACAGGGGCAAATGATAATTTAAATGGAGAAAAAGCAGTAAGTTTTGATATACCATTTATGGATAAAAATGCAGAAATTGTTCAATCACTTGCAAAATGGAAGAGATTAGCTCTTAAAAAATATGGTTTTGCAGTTGGAAGTGGTTTATATACAGATATGAATGCAATAAGAAAAAATGAAGAATTGGATAATATACATTCTTTATATGTAGACCAATGGGACTGGGAATTAGTTATAGAAAAAAGTAGCAGAAATGAAAAAACTTTAGAAGATGTTGTAAAAAGATTATATGGAGTATTTAAAGATACTGAAATATTTGTGTGTAGTATGTATGAAGGTATAAAAGAAATTTTACCAGAAGAAATAACATTTATAACATCACAAGAATTAGAAGATATGTATCCAGAGCTATCACCAAAAGAGAGAGAAGATAAAATTGTAAAAGATAAAAAAGCTGTATTTATAACACAAATAGGAAAGACATTAATATCAGGAGAAAAACATGATGGAAGAAGCCCTGATTATGATGATTGGGAATTAAATGGAGATATACTATTTTATAACCCTGTTCTAGATTCTGCATTAGAATTATCATCAATGGGAATTAGAGTTGATGAAGAATCACTAGATAGACAGTTAAAGCTTGCTGGATGTGAAGATAGAAAAGAATTTGATTATCATAAAATGCTTTTAAATGGTGAGCTTCCATATACAATTGGTGGAGGAATTGGTCAATCAAGAATATGTATGTATTTCTTGCAAAAGGCACATATAGGGGAAGTGCAAGTTGGAGTATGGCCACAAGATATGATTGAAAATTTTAGAAACGCAGGAATTGAGTTGTTATAATAAAAAATAAATTAATATTATTGTAAAAATTATAAATGATTTAAACTACTTAAGTCATGATATAACATTCTATATGTAAGCAATACAATTTAAATATAAAATAATTAATAAAATTTATATCTAAAATATTCATCAAATTAATTATATCGGTTATAATGTAGAGTAACCTATGATTATAAGAGGTGATGAATATGGAACTTTTAAAAAGAGCTATTGATATAATTTTAGATACTTTAAAAAAAATTTTAGTAAGATTTAAAAATGCTAAGTTTGGATTACTTTTTATATTTGATTTATTTAAACTACCAGACTTTATGACGGAGAAAAGAATAAATATAATTAATAAGGTCAAAGTAGTTTCTGTATTAGTTTTTACTGTATCCTATTTTGTATCTGGGATTGATATAATACCTGAAATGCTCGCGGGAGTATTTGGATTTATAGATGATGCTATAGTATTAATTTGGAGTATAGGTATTGTGAATGAAGAAATTAATAAATACAGAATCATTGCAAAAAAGGAGAAACATTCAAATATAATTGAAAATGTAGAATTTTCTATAAAAGATGAAGAAGAATAACATTTTATAAGTGTTATTCTTTTTTTTATTAACAAAAAATGGTTAAAATGTTGACGGAGAGATAAAACTCTATTATCATAAGAAGTGGGGATTCAATGATTGACAAAGTATTCAATGTACAAGAATACTTAATCTAAAAAAATTTATGGAGGGTAAAAGTTATGAGTAAGAAAAAGATAGGTTTAGTGCCTAAACTAATCATCGGTATCATAGTCGGTATTTTAATCGGAAGTTATGCACCAGAAATAATAGTTCAAATATTAGTAACAGTTAGTACTTTATTCTCAGCATTCTTAAAGTTTGTTATACCATTTATAATTATAGGATTTGTAACAGCAGGAATAGCTGACTTAGCAACAGGAGCAGGAAAGTTATTAGGAATAACTACAGGAATAGCATATGGTTCTACTTTAATTGCAGGAGTATTGTCATTTGCAGTATCTATGTTAATATTTCCAAATTTTATTGATGCAAGTGTAGCAAGTCAAATTGGAGACCCAGAAGCAGGAATGTTAGCACCAATATTTACAATTCCACTAGAGCCTATGGTAGATGTAACAGCAGCAATAGTGTTTGCATTTGTAATGGGGCTTGGAATATCAGCTTTGAGAAATCATGGAAAAGGAGAAGTTCTATTTAATTTCTTCCAAGAATTCCAAGAAATCGTAACGAAAACGTTGTCAACAGTAATTATACCTTTACTACCATTATACATAGCAGGAACTTTTGCAAATATAACTATAGCAGGACAAGTATGGACAATATTAGGAGTATTCTGGAAAGTTTATTTAGTAGTAATACCATTACACTTTGTATATATGGCATGTCAATTCACAGCAGCAGGAGCATTCTCAGGAAAGAATCCAATCAAAATGTTAAAAAATCAAATACCTGGATATTTAACAGCTATAGGTACTCAATCTTCAGCAGCAACTATACCAGTTAATGTTGGTTGTGCAGAAAACAATGGAGTAAGTAAGCAAATAAGAGAATTCGTTGTACCTCTTTGTGCAACAATACATTTATCAGGTAGTATGATATCTATAACAGGATTTACAACAGCAGTTTTAATGATGAATGGTATGCCACATGGAATCGATGTATTATTCCCTTACATTGCAATGTTGGGTATAGCAATGGTTGCAGCACCAGGAGCACCAGGAGGCGCTATAATGAGTGCACTTCCTTTCTTACCAATGGTTGGAATCCCATCAGATGGTGGTCTTGCGAGCTTAATGATAGCTTTATACTTAACTCAAGATAGTTTTGGTACAGCATGTAATGTATCAGGAGACAATGCAATAGCAGTTGTTGTAGACCAAATAAATGATGGAATGAGTAAAAAAGGAAAACAAAGCGCTTAATTTCTTAATAAATAAAAATGAGTTATCTCAAAAAGAGATAGCTCATTTTTTTATAATTTATAATTATAAACCCTTAATTATTGTATTATTTGAACTATTTGTGCTAATCTGTATCTAGTCTTTTTCTATTTGAAAATTGTTTTAAGAGATGATATTAGTAATTTATTTTCATCAGGCTTTAGTATACATACTCTAAAAAAATATTCATCTAAACCTTCAAATGAGCAGCAATCTCTTATTATTATTTTTTGTGGAATTAGTTTTTCACGAAGGGATTTAGCTGTCAATTCATGAGTTTTGATTTTACATAATATAAAATTACCTTGAGTATCATATACATCTAGATTGTCTATGCTTTTAAGCTCCTTAAGTAAGTAATTTCTCTCAGTATTCATTAAGGAAATAGTATTAGAGATAAAGTTTGAATCTCTAAACATGATTTCTCCCATCTTAGAGGCCACTATATTGATATTCCATAAATCTAAGTTGTTATTTATTTTATTCTTAACATCATTATCAGATATAAGGCCATATCCAAGTCTTATGCCTGGTGTTGAAAAAAACTTTGATGTTCCTCTTATAACAAATAAATTAGAATAATCATCAACTAATTGAGTAGAAGAGTATATGTTTGTATCAGTAAACTCTACATAAGTTTCATCAATCATTAAAAACTTATCTGTGTTTTTTAATAGTTCTCTTATTTCTATTTTAGTAAATGCAAATCCAGTTGGATTACTAGGATTGCAGATTACAACTAAATCATAGTCTTTAGAATTAATAGTCTTTATAAGATTTTCTAATTCTATATGAAAATCATATTCTTCTTTAGCAAAATATTTATCTATAGAACAATTAATTTTAGATAGTTCTTTTTCATACTCTGAATAAGCAGGAGAAAGCAAAAGAGCTTGTTTAGGGTTAATTGTATGTATAAAAGATGAAATTAATTCTGTAGCTCCACTACCAAGTACTATATTATCTATAGAACACTTACAGTAGTTAGATATAGAAGTTTTTAAGTCTATGTAATCAGGGTCAGGATACATAGATACTATATCTATATTGTTTACAATGTATTGTTTGGCTAAATCTGATGTACCAAAAGGATTTATATTAGAACTAAAATCCATAAATTCTTCTTTTGAAAAGCCATACTTACTAGATAAACTATATAAATTAGCTCCATGGTTTGTGCTCATAAAAGTACCTCCAATAATAAAATTATATAATTAATAAAAATAACTGATTAATATATTTACATATAGATTATAATACAAAGGAATATTTATTCCAAATTTTTAAGAGAAAAAGCAAAAAAGTATGGATAAGCTGTTAATTTAGGTTTAAAAATGATGAAAAATATTTTAATTGATATTTTAGTATGCTATAATATATAGGTTAATAGATGGAAAGCGGGAGGATTCAAGATGTACAAAGTTACAGGAAAAATGTTGACAGAAGAACAGATAAAAGCAAAAGTTTATGAATTAGGTAAAAAAATAGAAGAAGATTTTAAAGGTGAAGATTTACTAGTAGTAGGTATCCTTAAAGGAGCTAGTGTATTTGTTTCAGATTTAATAAGATGTATAGATTTAGATGTAAATATAGATTTTATGAGTGTTACAAGTTATGGAAACTCAACAGAATCTTCTGGTACAGTTAAAATATTAAAAGATTTAGATGTAGATATTGAAGGAAAGAATGTGTTAATTGTAGAGGATATAATAGATTCTGGTTTAACATTAAGCAATCTAGTTGCAGCTTTAAAAACTAGAAACCCAAAATCTCTAAAACTATGTACTCTACTTGATAAACCTCAAAGAAGAAAAGCTAATATACCTGTAGACTATGTTGGATTTGTTATAGAAGATAAATTCATTGTTGGTTATGGAATAGATTATGCTGAAAAATATAGAAATTTACCTTATATAGGTATAGTTGAGGATGTAGAATAGACTTAAATGTGAATTAAAAGCACTAATCTCTGTAGGAGTTAGTGCTTTTTAATTAAGTATATAAAATTTTAGTAAAGGAGACATCGGTATGGATATTCAATTGAGTATATTATTATTTTTCCAGAGTTTAAGAAATCCAATTTTAAACTTTATATTTCTTGTATTTACAGTAAGTACAGAAGCTCCATTATTGATATTAATTACAGCAGTTATATATTGGTGTATAAATAAAAAATGTGGACAAAAAATGTTGTTCGCGATAGTTGGAAATTTTGTTGTGAATCTAGGTATCAAAGAATTTGTAAAGGCTCCTAGACCAATAGGTATAAAAGGTCTTGAATCACTGAGAGTTTCTACCGCTGGAGGATACTCTTTTCCAAGTGCACATACTCAAACTGCAACTACATTTTGGGTTAGTATTATGACTATATTTAAAAGAAACTATATACGTTTATTGGGTGCAGTGATGGTTTTAGGAGTAGGATTATCTCGACTATATTTAGCTGTTCATTGGCCTATAGATGTAATTGCTGGTTGGATACTTGGCATATTTTTTACAGTTGTATTTGTAAAAATATTTGACTATATCGATGATAATAAAAAATATATTTTTCTTGTAGCATTACTTATCCCATTTATATTAATAGCAATATTTCTAAAAAGCCCTGAATATTTTGAAAAATTTGGTATTCTAGTAGGGTTTGTATTTGGGTATATAGTTGAAGATAAATTTGTTAAATTTACTACAGAAAATAATAATAAAAAAATTAATTTTAGTAATAAAAATAAAAAGAGTAAAAACATGATATTTTCGAGAATTTGTAGGTTTTTGATTGGAATAGTCACAATAGGGATTTTATATGTTGCTATTAAAGTGTTGATTTCAATATTAATAACGACTTTAAATATAAGTGACTCTAGTATGAGTATAATTTTTATGAATTTTATTAAGTATACAGTGGTTGTTTTTTATGGAGTAGCAGGAGCTCCTGCATTGTTTAAAATTTTGAAATTAAATTAATTTAATTTGCACTATTGATAGATACTAATTTAATTTTAATAAAATTTAAGGATAGAAAAGAGTGATTATTTGAAGAAAATAGTAGTAATAGGCGGTGGACCAGCAGGGATGATAGCAGCATCAACTGCATCTGAAAGAGGGTTTGATGTAACTTTAATTGAAAAAAATCATAAGTTAGGTAAGAAGCTTGCAATAACAGGAAAAGGTAGATGCAATATAACTAATGATTGTGATATAGAGGAATTAATAGAAAATGTTCCTACAAATGGTAAATTCTTATATAGTGCTTTTTACACTTTTACAAACGATGATGTAATAAGTATGTTTAATAATCTTGGAGTAAAAACTAAAACAGAAAGAGGAAAAAGAGTTTTTCCAGAAAGTGATAAAGCTTTTGATGTTGTAAAAGCTCTTGAAAAACAAGTAAAAAACAAAAAAGTAAATATATTATTAAACTCTAGGGTAGAAAAAATAATATCTAAAAATAATAAAATCGAAAAAGTAATTCTAAACAATAAAAAAGAAATCAAGTGCGATTCAGTCATAATAGCAACTGGTGGATTAAGTTATCCACTTACTGGTTCTACTGGTGATGGATATAAATTTGCTGTTTCGCAGGGGCATACTATTGTAGATACAAAACCATCTTTGATTGGTATAGAAGTTCAAGAAGGTTTTGTAAAAGATTTAGAAAAATTATCATTAAGAAATGTCGAGATAAACGTGTTTAATAGTAAAAAAAAGAAAGTGTATAATGATTTTGGAGAACTTGAATTTACTAAATTTGGTTTAGATGGACCTATAATAAAGTCTGCAAGTTGTAGGATGAAAGATACAACTAAAGAAAATTATACTATACTGTTGGATTTAAAACCTGCATTAGACGAAGAAAAATTAGATAAAAGAGTTCAAAAAGATTTTCAAAAGTATACAAATAAAAAATTTGAAAAAGCATTGGATGACTTGCTTCCTAAAAAACTTATACCTATAATAATAAATTTAAGCGAGATTTCTCCAGATACAGTTGTTCATCAAGTTTCTAGAGAACAAAGAAAAAATTTAGTTCATTTACTAAAAAATTTAAAACTTACAGTAAAAAGATATAGACCTATTGATGAAGCAATAATAACTTCTGGTGGAGTAAAAGTGAATGAGATAAACTCAAGTACAATGGAATCAAAATTGGTAGAAGGTTTATTTTTTGCTGGTGAAGTAATAGACATAGATGCATACACAGGAGGATTCAATTTGCAAATAGCTTTTTCGACTGGATATTTGGCAGGTTTTAATTGCTAAAAATTACCTGAATTAAAAATGTTTAAAATCACATAATATTATCAGCAACACAAAATAAATTAAACAGAAGGAAGGTAATCAACATGGCAAGTAACAATAACAACAACAAAACAGTAGTACCAGGAGCAAAAGAAGCTTTAAACCAAATGAAATTAGAAATAGCTAATGAACTTGGTATGAGTAATTATCAACAAGTTGATAAAGGAAACCTTACTGCAAGAGAAAATGGTTATGTAGGTGGATACATGACTAAAAAATTAGTTGAAATGGCTGAACAACAAATGGCTGGAAAAAACAACAGATAGTTAATAAATAATTATTTATAACTATTAGGCTATTGTTATAGCTAGAGCTATCTCAAATATAGAAAGTAATTTCTAAATTGAGATAGCTTTTTTTTATTAAGTTTTATATGTCGATATTTTTATGTAATAAATTTTAGAAATCTGGATAAAATAGTACAAATGAATATATTACATAAGGAGTGATGTAAAATGAGTAGTGTAAACTTTGAAGATTTAAAAAATAAATTTATTAATAGTGATTTAGATGAAAAAATAAAAATCTATACAACAACAGAAGGATTATCAGTAGAACAGTTTAAAGAACTATTGAAATATTATCCAATACAACACTTATCTAAACTAGAAAAAGCTCTTGGGTAATGTCATATAGAAATAAAAATTAAAAAGGCAATTTATTTAATATAAAAAAATAGTTTTTATATTAAATAAATTGCCTTTTTATAATAAATTTATTTTATTATGCTTTTGATATATAATTATATATTCTCTCGTTTCCAAGTTCAATAGACCCAGTATTGATAAGTGTAATAATACCTTCTATATCCTTAGGAGTCAGGTACTTATATGGAATTGATAGATTATAACCAGTATCATGTAATAAATTTTTCAATTGAATTATCTGAGAGCTGTCTCTTATTACACATCT
>NZ_JAGWCT010000061.1:0-24634 GCF_020657815.1 Clostridioides sp. ZZV15-6597
GTATTTATAAATATGAAATAAATATTATTAAAATAGATATTAATAGCTATTAAAATAAAAAGAAAAGTTCCTAATTTTTAGGAACTTTTTATTTGTTTAATATAACGTATGAGTTTTTGCTTCAGCAATAGCTCTTGCTGCACTTTTAGGTTTTTCTATATTCTCTTTTTTGTAGAAATCAATTACTTCTTTTAAGTCTTTATTTTCAATATTGTCTTTTCTATTTTCAAGAATATAATTTATGATTGATTCGTTTATCAAGTTTGATAAATCTTTATTTTCATTATTAGTCATTTTGTATACTTCTTGTAATAAAACTTCATTAACTTCAATTGTAATTTGTTTTGTATTTTTTATCATATTAATCACCTCTTAAAAAAATTATAGCATTTCAAAAAAATAAAATCAATATGTTTTAAAATTATAGAATTTAAATTCTTAAATTCTTAAAAATAGAAAAATTAAATAGAAGTAGTTTTGAGCTATCAAAAAGATTAATAAAAAATATATTTAATCATAAAAGCTTTGTACTATATGATTCTAAGATGGAGGATTTATAAGGGTTTAGGGTGAATTAAGTATAAGACAACTTCTTAAAGCAAATGAGTGTGGCATTTAAATCTAAATGTAGACATATAATATTAAATATGCTAATATATCAAAATAATAAGGGGGGAATTTATGAAGCTTAAAGAAGCATTGATTACATGTGTTGTATGTAGTGTATGTTTAACTCCATTATTGGTAAATGGAGAAACAAAAATAGATGCGGAGCATTGTAAAGAATCTATAGTAAATATAGATACTATAGTAACTTCAGGTCAAAACTTTAATTCTAAATATAATCAAGGTATGAAAGACTATAAAAACAGTGATGAGTATAAATTAAAAGTGCAAAAAGAGAGGCTAGAAAACCAGCTAGGAATCAAAATAAAGGATTTAATTCCTATAACATTTGAAGTGAGTTATTACACCAGTCTTAACCAAGAAAATGGATATGGAGCTATAACTGCTACAGGAGATGATTTAGAAGATGGTTTTGTGGCAAATAATCACTTGAGTTTTGGAACTAAGATTATTGTAGATGGTAAAGTAAAAACCGTTATGGATAGGGGGTCTAGTAAGTATTTTAGCAATTCTAATGCGATAGATGTATTTATACCCAAATGGAGTAACGAAAGTGAATCAGAGTATTATGACAGGGTTAATAATATGGGAAGGCACTATAAAAAAGGATACATCATTATGGAATAATAGAACTTCTTCAAGTAATATGTATTGATTGCAATATTTATTACATATATAATAGATATTAAGTTAATTAATACAACAATGTATATTACTGGGAGGGCAATATGGAACAAACTTTTATAAATGGAAAAATAAACTTATTAATAGAAAATTATAAAGCATTAAATGAGATTAAAGGTTCTTGGCAAATGGGATTAATTCAACATAGTTGTGCACTTGCGTTTACGCTTAAGAACAAGAGGATAAGCCCTAGAGTAGTAGAAGAACGAATAGAGCTTATTAAAAAAAATACTGGATTATTCTCTAACTTTAGAGGATATAACATATTTTATATGGCAACACTACTTTCATTTGAATCAAATCCAGAAAGTAGTTTTAAGATGATTTTAGAGATATATAAAAATCTCAAAAATGAAAAGTTTTGGGGAGATACATATCTACCACTTACAGCATCAATAGTCTATGAAAATAGAGACAAAATGGATTATATTACATGTATATCAAAAATGAAAACAGTGTACGAATATATGAAGAAAAAACATCCATTTTTAACATCTAGTGATGACTATTGTAATATAGCACTTATTGCAATTCATTCAAAAAATTTAGAAGAAGATTTAGAATACATAGAAAAATGTTATGAATTTCTAAATAAAAATGGTTTTTATAAAGGAAATGACTTACAAGCACTATCTCAAATTCTTTTATTTAGTGAAGATAGAACTATGGGTAAATGCAAAAAAACTATTGAACTTAAAAAAGCATTTAAAGAGAATGATTGTAAGTTAAATTATTATGGGTATCCAATAATAGGAGCAATTTCGTTATTAGATTATAAAGAAAATGAAATAATAGAAAATATAAAAAATGTTTCAAATAGACTTAAAGAAGAAAAAGGTTTTGGGAATTGGTCTTTAGGAAAAAGCAATAGAGTAATGATTAGTTCTGCTATTGTGGCTTCTATTTATGCGGATTCAATACAAAAAGAGAATAATATAGATTCTATAGCTAATAATATATTTTTAAATATTGTTGTTGCTATTCAAGTTGCTTGTGTAATGGCAGCTACAAGTGCAGCTATAGCATCTTCTTCATCAAATTAGTGACATTATTTATTAAAATTGGATATAATAAACTTAATAATACAATTTATATGTTTAAAAAAGAATATGATATTACACTTAAATCAATTGTGATATTTAATAAAATAAAGCATATAATTAATATATAGATTTCAGAAAATATATAATACTACATACAATATAGGGAAAGTAGAAAAATACATCTACTTTCCTTTTTAATTATAAATTATGAGTTAGTCTTATAAAGAAATTTATGGAAAACTTATTTAAAGTTTTATATTGTATTTTTTTTTAGATGTACTAAAATAAAGTTATAAAGAAAATAAAATTTATAATAAACTAATACATATTGAAAATAAGGGGGAAGTTAAGATGGATCAAAATCTAAATTGGCTTAAAGAAAAAAGAATAGAAAAAACGATAAAATCTCTAGAAAATAATAACATGAAAGGGTATCTAGTAAATAATAAAGAAGAGCTTCTTAAAAAAATTGAAGAAATAGTAGAAGTAGGTTCTCTAGTAGGTTGTGGAGGCTCTATGACTTTATTTGAAACAGGAGTTATTGACTTTATAAGAGAAAAGTATGATTTTCTTGATAGATATGCAAAAGATATTAAACCAGAAGAAATGAAAGAAATATACAGAAAATCATTTTGTGCAGATGCTTATTTTACAAGTACTAATGCAATAACAGAAAATGGAGAACTTTACAATCTAGATGGAAATGGAAATAGAGTAGCTGCTATGATATATGGACCAGATAAAGTAATAGTTGTAGCAGGTGTAAATAAAATAGTTAAAGATGTAGATGAAGCTATAAAAAGAACTAAAACAATAGCTGCTCCAGCAAATTGCAAGAGACTGAATACAAATACTGGTTGTAAGACTACTGGTGTCTGTATAGATTGTTCAAGTCCAGGAAGAATCTGCTGTAGCTATACACTTATAAAAAGACAATTAGCACCAGAAAGAATACATGTAATTTTCTTAAACGAAGACTTTGGATATTAAAAGAATAAAATAAGTAAGGAGAAATAATGAAAAAAGTAAAACTTATATACAATCCTAATTCAGGTGAAAAAAAAATATTATCAAATTTAGATACTATTATAGAATTATATCAAGAAGAAAATTATTTATTGATACCCTACAGATTGAATATTAAAGAACCTGTAAATAATGCATTTAAAGAAGTAGATAGTTCCTATGACCATATACTAATAGCAGGTGGTGATGGGACTATAGATTTAGTTGTAAATTCAATGAAAGAGTTAGATATAAAGATTCCAATTGGAATTTTACCTACAGGAACTGCAAATGATTTTTCAAATGCTCTTCAAATTCCATTTGATATAAAAGAAGCTATAAAAGAAATCATAAATTCAAAGCCAAAGAAAATAGACATAGGGAAGGTAAATAATAAATACTTTATAAATGTCGCAAGTGCAGGTATGTTTACTGATGTATCACAAAGAATAAGCACAGACTTAAAGAATTCGTTTGGAAGAATTTCTTATTATATAAAGGGAATAGAAGAAGCATTGTATATGAGGAAGTTTAAGATAAAAGTATATTCCAAAGAGATGAATTATGATGGAGATATGTATCTTATGCTGATTTTTAATGGAAAAACAGCAGGAAATATAAATTTAGCATATAAAGCTGAAATAGATGATGGATATTTAGATGTAATTATTTTTAAAGGAATGCCAATTCCAAAATCAATACCAGTTTTGATAAGTGTGCTTAGGGGTGATTACTTAGACCAATATAATGGAAATGAAATATTATATTTTAAAACTAAAAAAGTAGATATAGAATGTAAAGATTCTCTTATAACAGACATTGATGGGGAAAAAGGTCCAGATTTTCCTCTCAATATAGAATGTATAAAAGATGGAATAGAGGTTATGGGAATTTGTAGTGGAAAAAGTTAATTATTTAAAATAAAGAATGAAGACTAAAATAAAAAATTACTTCTAACTAAATTTATTTATAGTAGAAGTAATTTATATTTTAAGTCTTCATTTTTTAGTTATAAAAATTATTTAGCAGGTTTAAAAGAACTTTTTAAAGGAACTATTCTATTAAACACAAGTTTTTCCTTAGTTGTATACTTATTATCTATACTAAAGAACCCATTTCTAACAAATTGGAATTTATCAAAAGGTTTAGCATCTTTTACTTGTGTAGGCTCAACAAAACCTTGTAATATTTCTAATGAATTAGGATTTATTTGTTCTAAGAAATGCTTTCCTTCATTTTCAGGTAAATCATCAAGAATCAATGGCTCAAATAATCTAAATTCACATGGTATAGCTGATTTAGCATCAACCCAATGTATTGTAGATTTTACTTTACGACCTGTAAATCCAGAACCACTTTTAGTCTCAGGGTCATAGGTACCATGTATTTCAACTACATTTCCATTTTCATCTTTAATTACATCAGTACATTTTACGAAATAAGCTCCTTTTAAACGAACTTCATTTCCTGGGAAAAATCTGAAATATTTTTTAATAGGTTCTTCCATAAAATCATCTTGTTCTATATATAATTCTCTAGAAAAAGGAACTAATCTTTTACCTTGAGATTCATCCTTAGCATTGTTTTCTATTTCAAGCATTTCAACCTTATCTTCTGGGTAGTTAGTTATAACTAATTTTAAAGGTCTTAAAACTCCCATAGCAAGTGGAGCCTTTGGTTGTAAGTTTTCTCTTAGGAAATAATCAAGCATTTGACTGTCTACTGTAGAGTTAACTTTTGATACTCCTATTTCACTACAAAAATTACGTAAAGCTTCAGCAGTATATCCCTTACGTCTAATCCCAGATATAGTAGGAACACGAGGGTCATCCCAACCATCAACAATACCTTCATCTACAAGTTGTTTTAATTTTCTTTTACTCATAACAGTATTGTTTATGTTAAGTCTAGCAAATTCTATTTGTCTAGGTACATTTTCCATTTCACATTCTCTGACAAACCAGTCATAAAGAGGTCTTTGGTCTTCAAACTCCAAAGTACATATAGAGTGAGTTATTCCTTCAATTGCATCTTCAATTGGATGGGCAAAAGCATACATAGGATATATACACCATTTATCTCCTGTATTATGATGTGTTGAATGAGCTATTCTGTATATAATTGGGTCTCTAAGGTTTATATTTGGAGAAGACATATCTATTTTAGCTCTTAATGTTTTTTCTCCATCTTTAAATTCACCGTTTTTCATTCTTTCAAATAAATCTAGGTTTTCTTCAATAGTTCTATTTCTATAAGGGCTTTCTTTACCAGGTTCAGTAAGAGTACCACGATACTCTCTCATTTCTTCTTGTGTTAATTCACATACGTAAGCTTTACCTTTTTTTATTAGGATTAAAGCTCTTTTGTACATTTCATCAAAATAGTTAGATGCAAAATTTAATTCATTCCAATCAAATCCTAACCACTTAACATCTTCTTTTATGGATTCTACATATTCAACATCTTCTTTTAATGGATTTGTATCATCAAATCTTAAATTAGCCTTTCCATTAAATTCTTTAGCTAGTCCAAAGTTAAGACATATACTTTTTGCATGACCAATATGTAAATATCCGTTTGGTTCAGGTGGAAAACGAGTTATTATATTGTCATGTTTTCCTGTTTCTAGGTCATTTATAATAATATTTTTTATAAAGTTAGATGAGTTCGTTTCATTTGACATATTTTTATACCTCCTATTTAATTTGCTTATAATACAGAACACTACACTGTATTGCATAATATTAATTTTAATCCAAGATTAGAAAAAAATAAAGGTGTAATTAAGAGTATTATGCAAAATATTAACTTTTATACTAAAAACATGTTTTTTTACAGTTTATTTACAAAAAAGCAGATTAGTTGAATTAATCTTTAAAAGACTGTATTATAATATGTATATTGTTAAGAATATTATGTGAAGTTAGTTATCTAAATTTATTTTAAATCTGTTGACAGATTTGTAAAGGAGACTATGATGGGAAAGGTTGCAAAGATTATATTAAGTTTAATTGTTATTATTTTAGTGTTAACAGGTATTGTTGTATACACACTAACACCAAAAGAGAGATATGATGTTAGTTCACAAAATAATAAAATCATAGACGAAGAGTATTTATCAAAAGGTTCATATATAAACTCTATGGAAATAGTAAAAAATCCACTTAGAATGGTTGGAAAAGTATCTGTTTCAGAAGAAGAGTTTAGAAACCTAATATATACATTAATGAATAAACATGGAATTAAAGAATTTGAAAGTAATTTTATTGAGATGAAGGATGGAAAAATAAAAGTGGCAGGTCCATATAAGGTCTTTGGTCTAATCAATAGCCAATATGAGCTTGAGCTAAAACCCACTTTAAAAAATGAAGATTTGGTTGTAAGTCTTGAAAATGTAAGGATTGGAAAATTTAAAATAAGTGATAAAATGCTAGAAAAAATACTAAGTAATTACAATAAAAAGGTTCCATTTGAGGTTAATGGAAATAAAATTACTTTAGAGAAAAGTTATCTTTATCCAGCAACACTTAAAAATATATCTATAAAAAAAGGAAATGTTGATTTGGATATGGAAGTAGAAATAGATTTAAAATCACAAATAAATGGGGCATTAGGTTATCTGAAGGATTCTGGAAAAGCTCAGGATATACTAAATCATTTGATTAATTTAAAGAAAACATCTGTTGGTTAAAAATATAGAAAATTTATATTTATATTTTTATTATATTTTATATAATATTAAAGCACTTTAAAATCAAAATTTGTAAAATAGCCTTTATTATGTTAGAATATTTTATGACATTAAGTTGTAAGTGTATAATATTATTTAATTACTAGATTACTAGATTGGGGGGAAATGATGAATAAAATTTATATTGTAACAACATATACAGGAACTGTATTATCTTATTTAATAAGAAATATAAGTAAAAAACTGTATACACATGTGTCAATATCATTAAATGAAAATTTAAAGCCAATGTATTCTTTTGGGAGATTAAATCCAAGAAATCCATTTATTGGAGGTTTTGTTGAAGAAAATATAAATCAAGGCTTATATGCTATAAGAAAAAACACTGTATGTAGAGTATATTCATTAGAAGTAGATAATTTACAATATGAAAAGCTATTTAAAAATATAAAATTGATTAGTGATTATAGAGAAGATTACTATTATGATATAATGGCATTGATATATTTGTCTATGAATATTCACAGAAAAGTTGAATATAAATATGTATGTTCAAACTTTGTTGCTGATATGTTAGAAAAAAGTGAAATAGATATTTTGAATAAAGAAGCCTTTGAAGTAACACCAAATGATTTTTATAATTTAAATGGTTTAACTTTAGAGTATGAAGGTCTATTGTCAGAATATAATTCTAGACAGCATTCTTATATATCCAAAATGGCAAACATATAAAAAATTTATTTTAAAATTTATCATATAAAAATATTGCTAAATAATTAGGCTGAAGATGGTAGTTTAACTTCGAGAGGATTAAGAATTCGTAAATCTTAGTTAGAACACTTTCTTCAGTTTTTGATTTTCTGTCGTTATTTGCACGATTATAATATTTTTCTGATATATATATCGAATAGAAATAAATAAACAGTGGAATAAAAGTATAAAGATATCTTAATACATAATAAATATGATAAATATTTATTTTTTGTAAATATATGGATATAATAGTAATAATAATATTTTATAGAGAGGAGTATTAAATGAAACGATATCTTAAAACATATGGAGTTTCACTCATAATTGTAGTAATTTATACATTTATTAAATTACCTGTACTTAGACTAGATTTCACATCTTTATTTTCAGTAGGAATAATATTTTTTGTTGTAGCAGGAATATTAGATATGATGCTAGATAGAAATGAAAGAACATCTAAACTTGCTAAATATAATTTTTCAATAGCAATAGCTTTACTTGTGTATGTCGTAGTTGTACCTTTTATAGCTTCTACACCTGTACTTCATGCAAAAGCCTATAAAGACTTATTAGGAAAGGTGACTGAGAGTAAATTTACTGATGATATGAGTCCTGTCAGCGTAAATGATATTCGTCTTGTAGATGAAGACATGGCCATGAAATTAGGTGATAAAAAACTTGGAGAAGTTCCAGCTATAGGTAGTGTATCAAAATTAGGAAAGTTTCATATACAAAATGTGGATGGAGAGTTGTACTGGGTAGCACCTCTTGTGCATAGAGATATAATTAAATGGGTGACATCTTTAAGTGGTACAAGTGGATATGTGAAGGTGTCAGCAAGTAATCCTCAAGATGTTCAACTAGTTCAAGAAATAGATGGAAAACCAATAAAAATAATATATCAACCAGAAGCTTATTTACATCAAGATTTACAAAGACATTTATACATACATGGTATTGTAAATGTCGGCATGACAGATTTTACGCTTGAAATAAATGATGAAGGAAGACCTTATTGGGTTGTAAGTTTATATGAACATAAAATTGGTTATGGAGGAGCAAATGCCACAGGCATAGCTACTGTTGATGCAGAAACTGGAAAAATAAATGTCTATAATGTTAAAAATACACCTAAATGGGTAGATAGAATACAACCACAAAAATTTGTAACAGACCAAATTCAAGACTGGGGTGTTTATGTCAATGGATTTTTAAATTCTGTTATATCAGAAAAAGGAGTACTAGTGCCAACAGAAGGGACATCGCTAGTCTATGGAAATGATAATAGGTCATATTGGTATACAGGTATAACATCTTCTGGTGGAGATGAATCTACAATTGGATTTATGCTTGTTGACTCTAGAACTAAAGAAGCTAGACTGTATAAGCAGCCAGGAGCAACTGAGACAGCTGCGATGAAATCAGCTGAAGGTAATGTTCAAGAAAAGAATTATGAAGCTACATTCCCTGTAATGTACAATATATTAGGTCAACCAACATATGTATCATCTTTAAAAGATAAAGCTGGTCTTGTAAAGAGAGTAGCCTTTGTATCTGTTGAAGATTATAATGTACTTGGTATAGGAGAAGATAAAAATGAAGCTTTAAGAAATTATAAAGATTCATTAGAATCTAAAGGCAATGACTTAAAACTTGATAATGATATGAAAGATGAAGTTATAGAAGGTGTAGTAACTAGAATAAGTCCTGATGTGCGAGGAGGAAATACTAATTATTATGTGACTTTAGATTCTAATAAAGAGATAATATTTAAAGCTACTTCAAAAGTATCTAGCGAATTACCATTGACTCAAGTTGGAGACAAAGTCAAAATATCATATTCAAAAGAAGAATCTAGTGTAATTGAAATGTCAGAATTTGATAACTTAAATATTGCAAATTTTGATGATAAAAAAGCAAAACAAGAAACAGGAACTAATGAAGATACAAATTCACAAGATTCTGAAAGTCAAAGCAATGTGTAACTTAGTAAAAAAATTGTAGATAGTGTTTAGTGCATTAATAGCTAGTTTTTATAGAAATAAATTCTATAAAAACTAGCTATTTTATTTTAATTCTTTGTAAATTTAATGTCATAAATTTAATATAATATTAGTACAACTTTGCAAATAATACTTCAAGGAGAATGTACTATGACGAATATGGAAAAAGAGATATTGCTTTTAATTAGCAGGGTTAGATGTGTTACAGAAGCTCAATTTAGAAAGATTTATGGAGACCAAAAAAGATACAATAAAAAAAATTTCAAAAAAACATTGAGAAAAATGTGTAGTGAGTATACACTAAAAAAATATCCATGTGATGTAGATTATCGTAACTATAAGGACCTCTCATATGTTTACTATTTGAATGGTAGTAAGCTTTTTAAGGGAGATGATTTAATAAAGGCTCTAGTAGGGTCAGAACTAGTTGTTAGAATTAATACTGCAGGTTGTGATGTAAAAAGATTTTACCGAAATGTTAGTGTAGATGATGTGAAATATGATTTATTTATTGAATATACAGATCAATTTGGCAATATAAAGCAGGTCTTAGTAGATGTTGATTTAAATAATGAAATAGATGTTTCTAAATATGAGAATCTCTCTAGAAAGATAGATAAATCTACAATTCCATTTTTTAGAGTACCAAATATTTTGGTGGTTACACCAGATAATTTATCTGAATTAAATGACTTAGAGAGAGAAGATAATGAGTATAGTATAAATTTTATAGATTTAGGATTAAATAAACTATTTAATTGTATATAAGATATTTTTAGAAAATAAATTTTTTGATTTGCCACATTTTGTAAAAAAAATGTTGCAATATTATATAGAATATGATAAAACTATATTAATAAATTAATTAATAATAATGAGCCTAGGGTAGAGGTAGCTATATTCAATAGTAATCAATAGTAGCTGGTAAGTGTTGATGATTGATGAAAGGGTCTATAGCCGAAGAAAAGTTGTTGACAAACAAGTTTTCTGGACTTATGCAGAATATGCATAAGGCTGTCACTTTTAAAGTGGTGAGCTACAAGGTTACTTGGTCTATGAAGTTCACACGTCCAAAGTATACCTTTGGGCGTTTTTATTTATCAAAATTTAGCTTGAGGGGGAAAAGGCATGAGTATAATTGTCCAAAAATATGGAGGAAGTTCAGTTGCAGATACTGACAAAATAAAGTCAATTGCAGAAAATATAATAGAAAGAAGAAAAGAAAATCCACAAATGGTAATAGTTGTATCTGCTATGGGAAAATCAACAGATGAATATATAAACTTGGCAAAAGAATTGAGTAATGAACCTAGTAAAAGAGAGTTAGATGCTCTAATGTCTACTGGAGAAATGATTTCAGCCTCTTTATTATCAATAGCATTAAATGCACTTGGTTGTAAAGCTATAAGCTATAATGCTTATCAATTAAATATAAAAACAAGTGGACTTCATGGAAAATCTCAAATTGACGATATAAATGTAAATAGAATAAAGAATAGTTTAGATGAAGGGAATGTTGTAATAGTAACTGGATTTCAAGGAATCAATGAAGATGGTGATGTAACTACTCTTGGAAGAGGTGGTTCAGACACATCTGCTGTAGCTCTTGCAGTTAAACTAAATGGTAAATGTGAGATATATACAGATGTTGATGGAATTTATTTTACAGACCCAAGAAAATATTCAAAGGCAAGTAAACTTGATGAGATTGAATATGAAGAGATGCTTGAATTAGCAAGTTTAGGAGCACAAGTAATGCATTCAAGAAGTATAGAGCTTGCACAAAAATATGGTGTTGAAATTTATGTTGGACGTACATGTGGTACAGTAAAAGGAACATATATAAGAGGGGGAAAAGACATGAAATTAGAGGATAAAGTAATAACAGGATTAGCTACTAGTGATGATGATAGCTCTATAACAATAAAAGACTTTAAGGTAGAAAATATATCTAGTTTATTTGAAGATATAGCAACTATGGGAATAAGTGTAGATATGATAAGTCAAACTGCACCTATTTTAGATAAAATAAGTGTGTCATTTACAGTTCCAAAAGAAGAATTAGGAGAGTGCAAAAAGATAGTATCTAAATATACAAATGAAGAACATGTAGTAATTGATAATAACATCACTAAATTCTCTTTAGTAGGTCTTGGTATGAAAAATACTTCTGGAGTTGCTGCTAAAGTATTTAAGATATTTAATGAAAATGGTATAATGGTAAAACTTATAACTACATCAGAAATTCGTATAACTTGTGCCATAAATTCTGATGATAAACAAGTAGCTATTGAGAAAATAGCAGAAGTATTTAATATATAAAACTTAGGGAGGATATTATGAAACTTCATGGAACTATGACTGTAAAAGACAATGAATTATATATTGGAGGGGTAAGCTGTCTAGAGCTTAGTAAAAAATATCAAACTCCATTATATGTATTTGACGAAGACTTAGTAAGACAAAATTGTAGAGAATATATAAAATATTTTAAAGCTAAAGATGGAAAAAATAAAGTTGCTTATGCAGGTAAGGCATTTTTACCTCTCTATATGTGTAATCTTATAAATGAAGAAGACATGTGTTTGGATGTAGTTTCAGGAGGGGAACTATATACAGCTTATAAATCAAATTTTCCTATGGAAAAAGTTTTCTTTCATGGAAACAATAAAACTGAAGAAGAAATAAATATGGGATTAGATTTGGGAGTAGGTAAGTTTGTAGTAGATAATTTCTATGAGTTAGATTTAATTGAAAAATTATGTGAAGAGAAGGGGAAAACTCAAGAAATATATTTTAGAATAACACCTGGCATAGAAGCTCATACACACGATTATATAAAAACAGGTCAAATAGATTCTAAATTTGGTTTTGCTTTAGTAAATGGAGATTTGTTTAGAGCAATAGAAAAATTGAATGATTATACAAATATTAAATTGGTAGGTCTTCATGCTCATATAGGTTCACAAATATTTGATGTAGAACCATACATAGATACAGTAGATATAATGATGAACTTGGTAAAAGAAATAAAAGAAAAATTTAATATACAGTTGACAGAAATTGACTTAGGCGGGGGTGTAGGTGTTTATTATAGTAAAGGTGATAAACCTAAAACTATAAGAGAATTCTGCGAAACTATAATCACTAAAGCAGAAAATTCCTGTAAAGAACTTGGAATAGAAGTACCTACATTGGTAATAGAACCAGGAAGATCAATAGTTGCAAATGCAGGAAGTACATTGTATACAGTAGGTTCAATAAAAGATATAAAAGATGTTAGAGTTTATGTAAGTGTAGATGGAGGTATGACAGACAATGTAAGACCTTCACTATATCAAGCTAATTATGAATGCAGTATTGTAAATAAGATTAACCATGAAACTATGAATCATGTAACAATAGCGGGCAAATGTTGTGAAAGCGGAGATATATTAATTGGAGATATAGATATAATGGATATAAAAAGTGGAGATGTACTTATAACAACATCAACAGGTGCATATGGATATTCAATGTCTTCAAATTATAATAAAATACCAAGAGCAGCAGTAGTGTCAGTATTTGATGGAGATGCCAAGATAATTTGTAAAAGACAAAGTTATGAAGACTTATTATCTTTAGAAATATAGAATAAGAATTAAATATTGAATTTTAAAATAAGTAGATTATATGATATATCTATAGATTTAAACTAATTTTTAGTTTGTTATAGTTATTCAAGTTATATCTACTTATTTTCTGTTTTATTAACAATTTTCTTGTAATAAATATAAAATATTTTAAAAACTTCCTGATTATGATAAAATTTAAAGTATATGACAAGGAGGGATTTAATGAGAGGAAGAGTAATTTTATTGATATCGATATTATCTATATTTCTTGTAGGATGTTCGTTTAATAAAAAAGATGAAATAAGTTCAACTGAACAAGGAAAAATATATTTAGAGAAACATGATTATAAAAAAGCGATGGAAGCATTATCCTCTGCATTAGAAGAAGATAGCGCTAATGAAAATGCAAGAGCTATGTATATGCAATCTATGAGAATGTTAAATGTAGATGAATTTGAAAAAGATACAAATTATGAGGATGCAATTAAAGAACTTAAGCTTATAGAGAAAATCAAAAACGGGTCCTCTGTTATTAAAAATGAAGCATCTAAAAAGAAAGAGGAATTGACTAAATTAGAAAAAGAACAGAATGAAGCAGAGGAAGAAAGAAAGAAAAAGGCAAAAGATACAGCTGGAGAAGATAGGTATAGAGTGGAATCAGAAGCAAAGAAATCTTCCTATAGTGAAAAGAGTAAAAATAATAAATCTAATTCCAAAAACAAAAATACAACTTCAAATAATAACAAAGATGTAACTAACAATGATTCTTCTCAAAATCAAGAAAAACCAAATACAAGCAATCCAACACCGACACCAACTCCACCTTCATCAGAAAATAGCGGAGGGTCAGATAGTGGTGGAAATTCTCAGAACTCAAATAATCAGTAAATGTAAAGTATTACATATAAACAATTAAAATTTTGTATCAGTAAATGAAATTAACTCTTAGCATATATTCTTTGCCAAGAGTTAATTTCATTTTTTTATAGTAATGTAATAGATAATAATTAATTTTTAAAATTATAAAAGACAGAAATTATTGCAATCTCTTGTCAATATATTTATCAATAGAAGTTTTTACAACAGCAGCTACAGGTACTGAAAGAAAAACACCTATAAAGCCAAAAAGAGACTGTCCTATTAAAATCGCAGAAATTATCCATATAGCTCCTATTCCAACTTGATTGCCCATAACCTTTGGTTCTATAAAATTTCCATCTAGTTGTTGTAATATAAATATAAATACGATAACCCATATGGTTTTTTGTGGACTGTATAAAATTGTCATAGCTACTGGAGGTATAGCTCCAATAAATGGGCCTAGATAAGGTATTATATTTGCTAAAAATATTATTGAAGCTAAAAATAAAGCATTTTCTATTCGAATGATAAATTGAAATCCTATAAATGCAATTATACCAATAATAAGAGAGTCTAAAATTCTACCAATTAAATAATCATAAAAAATATCATGGGTAGTTCTAAAAAATTCTATAATGTCATCAGCTTTGTTTCGAGCAGTAGAAGAATATAGTAATCTTTTAAATCCTAATGCAATTTTTTCCTTATCATATATAATATATATAGATAATATAAAACCCATTACCACACTAAATAGCATAGATGATATGCTAAGTGTATAGATTAAAAAGTTTTTAGGAATTCTACTAATAAAATTACTAGCTTCTTTTAATGCATTATCTAAGCTATGTTGTATATGAGGAATTAGAGCTTTTAAAAAATCTATGTTTGACATATTTTTTTCTATAAAATTATTTATATAATCAGTGTAGATAGGCATTTCATTTATCAATCTATTTAATGTATTGGCTATTGAAGGAATTAGCAATCTAATACCAAAAGCTAAAATAATACCTATCAATATATAAGATAAAAAAATGGATAAAAGCCTATGTGTTTTAAATTTTATTTCAAAAAGCATTACAAGAGGATTTAAAAGCAAAGCAAGTAAAATAGCTAGTAAAAATGGACTAAAAAAGCTTAACAATCCTTCAATGCTAGATATAAAATCTGCTGGAGTATTAATAAATTTAAAAAATAAAATTCCAATAAACACGACTATTAAATAATATTTTACATTTTCTTTTGAAATAATAATCACTTCCTTAAAATAGTGTTTAATCAGCTATTACATATTAATAGTATGTGAAAAGAAATTACAATTATTTAGGAAAATTAAATAATTTTTTGGCTTGTTTTTAATTAAGGTCTAGTATAGTATAATAATGTAACAAAATTAACATTGATAAAAATATTAAATGACATATAATTTAAGATAAGAAAGGATTATGTATGAGAATTAATAAATATATAGCGTCTTGTGGAATTGCATCTAGAAGAAAAGCAGAAGAAATCATTCTTGAAGGAAGAATAAAGGTAAATGGAAATATAGTAAAAGAACTATCTTTTAATATTGATGAAGAAAAAGATATAGTAGAATTTGATAATAAAGCAGTAAAGCCAAGCGAAAATTATGTCTATATAGTATTGAATAAGCCAGAAGGTTATATAACTACTGTAAAAGATCAGTTTAATAGACCAAGTGTAATAGATATATTAAAAGATGTAAAGGAAAGAGTATATCCAATAGGAAGGTTAGATTATGAAACAAGTGGGCTTTTGATACTTACTAATGATGGAGATTTAACATATAAACTTACTCATCCAAAACATGAAATTAATAAAACTTATGTGGCAAGTGTAAAAGGAATTATAAATAAGGATGAAATAAGAAGTTTTGAAAAAGGACTAAAAATAGAAGATTACACAACGGCACCTGCTAAAATTAGAGTAACTAAAGAAAATAAAGAAAAGAATTATTCAGTATGCGAAATAACAATACATGAAGGAAGAAATAGACAAGTAAGAAAAATGTTTAAGGCTATAAATCATCCAGTTTTAAACTTAAGAAGAATTTCTGTAGGGAAAATAGTATTAAAAGATATAAAAATTGGCGAATATAGATATTTAACGGAAGACGAAATAAAATATTTAAAATCAATAAAATAGCATGAAAATGAAATGAAGTTAATAGCAGGGAGAAATGATATTATGGCATATGCAAAACATTTAACTAAAATTACAGATATAAATAAATTTTATTTAGAAAATATTATTAATAAAGGTGATATAGCAATAGATGCTACCATGGGAAATGGTTATGATACAAAGTATTTGGCTGAAAAGGTTGGAGAGGAAGGCTTTGTATATGCATTTGATATACAAGAAGAAGCTATAAAATCTACAAGAAAAAAATTAGAAAAAGAAGGATATATAGATAGAGTAAAATTAATACTTGATGGTCATGAAAATATAAATAAATATGTAAAAGAAGAAGTTTCATGTGTTTTATTTAATTTAGGATATCTTCCAAGAGCAAAACATCTAATTATAACTAAACCAGATACAACTTTAAAAGCTATAAAGTCTAGCTTAGAAATATTAAAAGAAAATGGAATAATAAGTATTGCTATATATACAGGACATGATGGAGGTCAAGAAGAAAAAGATAGTATATATAATTTTGTAAATAATTTAAATCAAGATGAATTTAATGTTTTAGAATCTAAATTTTTAAATCAAGTCAATAACCCACCACAATTGATTTTAATTGAAAAGAAAAAATCACAATAAACACTAAAAAAAACTTGACAAGATTCTATTAAGAGTTAATATATATATTGTAACCTTTTAAAAATACTTTAAATAATAAGCATATGATAATTTGCTTTCGAAGTAAGAGATATGCTTAAATATGCAGAATAAAATATTTAACTTTTAAATGAGTAAAAATTGAAAATTTTAAAAGAAATATTGAACAAATCTTAAAAAATGCAAGTAAAAATGGTATAATAAATTTAATCGAAAATACTATGTGAAGTATAAGGTACAGAAAAGTTAGAATTTTATGAGTTTAAGAATCTGAGATAAAAACTAAAATAATAAAATTTTTAGAAAAAATAGTAGTAGTCATAAAAAGAAAATAGTTTAGATAACTAAAAGGAGAAAAAAATGGAAGAAACAAATGAAATGAAAGATAGTAAACATTTGATATCAAATATACAATCTCAATATACGAGGTTAAGTAAGGGTCAAAAACTTATAGCACAATATATTTTAAATAATTATGATAAGGTTGCATTCATGACTGCATGCAAATTAGGTGAAACTGTAGGAGTAAGTGAATCTACTGTTGTAAGATTTGCAAATGCTCTAGGCTATAGTGGGTATCCAAAATTACAAGCTGCACTTCAAGAACTCATAAAAAATAAATTAACTACAGTACAAAGAGTTGAAATGGCACATGATTATTCCGATGATTTTGCAATATTGAACAAAGTTTTAAAGAGTGATATAGATAATATAAGATCAACATTAGAAGAAATTGATGAAAAAGCATTTAAAGAAGCTTCTAATAAACTTTTAAAAGCAAGAAAAATATATATACTTGGTATGAGAAGCTCTTTTGTAGTAGCTCAATACCTAGGTTTTTACTTAGATATAATACTTGATAATGTCCATATAATTAGAATGGATATGGGAGATGCTTTTGAACAGATTGTAAGAATAAACGAAGAAGATGTTATAGTTGCAATTAGTTTCCCACGTTATTCAAAAAAATCTTATCAAATTGTCAATTATGCTAAGGAAAAAGGAGCACATGTAATTTCATTAACAGATAGTTTATTTGCACCAGTGGCAGCACTTGCAGACAATACTCTTTTAGTTAAGAGTAATATGGCTTCATTTGTAGATTCACTAGTTCCAGCACTTAGTATTTCAAATGCTCTTGCTATATCTGTTGGAATGAAAGAAAAAGAAGATATTAAACAGCACTTCGATGACTTAGAGCAAATCTGGAAGAGATATTCTGTATATGAGTAAAGCTTGTATATTAATAAGTAGGATTAATTATTAAAAGTCTCAAATATAGCAGTGTTTGAGTAAAAATTCTATAAAAAAACTGACTGACATTTAACTGGCAGTCAGTTTTTTTTTAAAATAAGATTTTGCTTAAATTATCAATAAAAAAAGACCCTCAAAAGAGTCTTTTCCGAAAAATCTATATATTATAATATAGTTATATTTTCTGCTTGAGGACCTCTAGCGCCTTTAACTATATCAAAGCTTACTTGTTGACCTTCTTCTAATGATTTAAATCCTGAAGTTTGTATAGCTGAGAAATGAGCAAATACATCATCTCCACCTTCTATTGATATAAACCCAAATCCTTTTTCATTATTAAACCATTTCACTATTCCATTATTCATTTAAAAATACTCCTATTAACCTATATCAAGATATACTTGATTTAATTGTGTATTACCACAAATACTATTGTATCATAGATTAATAGAAATGTCTATTCAATTATATTTTTTAGTTAACATTTTTAGTTATTCTTAATCTTAAAAATATATTTAAGAGCTTTGTATTAATATAAAAGTAGATAAAACTAAAAAGGATTTTCTAGAAAATAAAGCCTATCTAATTATACTTACTTACCAATACCATAACTTGATGCAAGCAGGATTCTACCACATTTTCTCCATACTCTAGTATAAAATCATCTAACTGTGTATCTATAAAATCACAATAATCATATGAACTGCCAATATAAGCAGTTAACATATGTGTACATCTATCCATTTTATCTCTAAACATATATTATTATCCCCCTAAAAAACTTTCATAAAAACAAAAAGAAAATATCTTTTTGGCAACTGGCTGACATAACTCATAATTTAATTTATAAGTCTTAGTCCCTATAGCTTTGCGTCACTAAATTTCTCTAGTTTTGCCGATTTAGTTTTATTCTACAACTACAATAATACATTAGAATGAGTTATTATTCAACATTCTTGTTTGAAAATTAAATGAATTTAGAAATAGTTTACTTAAATTTTTAAATCATATCTAAAATAATTTAGGAGTGCCCTTAAATTTACTTACTTTCATTATAAAGAATACTTATAATAGTATATACATTTTGTAAATAATGAATATGCTAAATATAATTTAAGTGAAACAAGAAGTCAAATGTTAGAAGATGCTAAAAGAGCTGGAATAATGTTTGATGAAAGTTTAAACCCTGATATACGTTCACTAAGAATGACAATACTTTATGGATTAAAAGGAATAAGTGCTTATTGGCATCAGGCTAGAGAGCTTGGATATTATAATAATCAAGTAGATGAATTTTATTTTAGAGCACTATCAGCAATTACAGATGATGATATTTCTTTAGAGAACTTAATAACATTAACACTTAAGACAGGTGATATGAGTGTTGCTGTAATGCAAAAATTAGATGAAGCTAATACTACCATTTATAAAAACCCAGAACCTCATAAGGTAAATGTAAAGATAAAAAAAGGACCTTTTATAATAGTTTCAGGACATGATTTAAAAGATTTAGAAATGTTACTTAAACAAACAGAAGGAAAAGGGATAAATATATATACTCATGGAGAAATGATTCCTTGTCATGGATATCCAGAATTAAATAAATATACTCATTTAGTAGGTAACTTTGGAGGAGTATGGCAAGACCAGGAAGAAATTACTATACCAAGTTTGCTAAACAAGTTCCTAAAGATTGTATAATTTTAACACTTGCATGCGGAAAATATAGATTTAATAAGTTAAACTTTGGAGAAGTAGCTGGGTTTCCTAGGTTGCTAGATGTTGGTCAATGTAATGATGCTTATTCAGCAGTAAGAATAGCTTTAGCTTTAGCTGATGCATTTGATACAGATGTGAATAGTCTTTCTCTTTCAATAATATTATCATGGTATGAGCAAAAAGCTGTAGCAGATTTATTAGCATTATTATCACTAGATATAAAAAATATTTACTTAGGGCCAAGTTTACCAGCATTTATAAGTCCAAATGTACTACAATATTTAGTTGATACATTTAATTTAATACCTATTAGTACACCTGAAAAAGATTTGGCAACATGTCTAAATGTTCCAGCAAAATAGTAAAGACTATAGGTGATAATCAAAAAGAGTGTTTTAGACACTCTTTTCTTAATAATCATCATCTTCTACATATTCAAGTATATCACCTGGTTGGCAATCTAAAGCTTTACAAATTTCATTTAGAGTGGTAAATCTAATAGCTTTTGCTTTACCAGTTTTTAAAATTGATAAATTAGCATTTGTAATATCTATTTTTTCAGCCAAATCTTTAAGTGATATTTTTCTTTTTGCCATCATTACATCTAGATTAACTATAATTGCCATAATATCACCTCTATATCGTTAAATCATTGTCTTCTTTTATTTTTATAGCTTTATTAAATGTTTCAGCAATTACAAAACACATTAGTGCAAATATAAAAGAAATGACCATAAGTGGTGAAATCCCTCCACTATCAGCTCCAAAAACTCTTATATTACTGGTATTCAAACTATAACCATTGATACATTCAATTATAGTATTTATTAATAAGCAATATCCCATTATTTTAAATCTCTTTACATTTTCAAGCATGAAAGGTGAGTATTTAGTACTATTAATTATAAAAGTTAAGCATAAGATAACTATGAAATAGTTAGAAAAATACATTATTCTAACAACTAAAATAAATAATTTTTCAAAGTTAAAATCATATAAAAACATAGGTATCATACACATGAATAGTATACCAGATACACTTAAAATTACTAGTATAAAGTATAAAAATACTGATAGAATGTTGTTGAAAAGTCTTGTAATCATTAAATATCATCTCCTTAATATAATGTATATTATTGATTATAATATATAATTTATTGTTTTTCAATAATAAATTATTGACATAAAATATAAAAATATTATAAAATGTATATAAATAAGAATATTAAGGTGGTAAGTTTATATGAAAAAGAATATAAGTTCTAAAATATTGAATAATATTGTGCTAGTTGGAATAATTTTGACTTTATTATCACTTATTTTAACACCATTAGCACTGACAGCGTATTTTAAAAGTAGTTTGGAAATTACAAATACAAATATGCCAACTATAATGTCAATAGCCATATATATATGTGCTATTCCGTATGTTGTATCATTATTTATGTTAAAAAGATTATGTAAGCTAGTGGCAATAAATAATCCATTTTCAGAAGAGATACCTAAAAACTTAAAAAAAATATCCATCTGTGCATTTAGTGAAATTTTTATATTTAACTTTGTAGTGATAATATTATATTATTGTTATGATATATACTTATATGCAATTACTATAATACCTGTAGTTATAGTATCATTTGTTTCATTATCAATAGGATTTCTAGCTTTAGTTCTATCAATTTTATTCAATAAAGTTATTGAAATAAAAGATGAGAATGATAAAACAATATAATAAACTTATACACTAATATGTTTATTAAAAATATTTTAGGTTGATTTTATTAGATTTAATTTTAATTAACACTATAGCTGTAAAGTATATTAATAATACATAAGAGATTAGATTTTATAGATAATTAGATTTTATTAGTAAAAATAAGTTAAAAGTATACAACACAGAAAGAAAAAATAGTGATAGAATGTTCTATCACTATTTTTTCTTTCTATGTTAATTTGAGTATACAATACTTTTTTCTAGATTAAGAGTTTTAAAAGTATCTTTTATAATAATTAATTTATTGCTTACTTGCTTATTTTAATAATACTAATATAAAGTGAATTGATATAGTAATTGCTCTAATTTATATGAAAACAGTAATGATAAGATTATCTTTACTTAAACAAAGTATTTATCCATTCATTTAATACTTTTAATTGCTCTTGTGTATTAAACCAATGCTCGCCGTTTTCTATAACTGTTAAATTGCAATTAAAATGGTGTGTAAATTTCTCTACCACACTTAGTTCTGTAAGTTCATCGTGTTTACCATATAGTATTCTTGTTGTAGTATTCCATTTAGTAATAGGATGTTTTTTGACATATTGTAGATATTCCCATGAGAGTGTATGACCAAATGAAGTTGGAATAATTAGTTCATGTTTAAGTTGTTCTTCTGATACATTTGCCCAAAGCATCATATTAGAGATAAGCTGTTTCATATCAAGAATTGGAGATACAAAAACACACTCTTCCAGATTCTCATTTTCAAAACTCAACATACTAAACCATGCACCAATACTATTTGCATATAATGAAATTTGATTCCAATTAGATTTTGCATATTTCATTATAGTTAATAGCTCTGGAACAACATTCCATGGGTCAAACGAAATGTTTTCTTCTTTACGTTCTCCATGTTTAGGTAAATCAATACTTAAAACCTGCCATCCATGATTAACAGCAATATTAGCAAAAGTTTCGGCTTCTTCTTTATAACCACATTGTCCGTGTATGTAAATATACAATTTGTTTGAAGGATTTCCCCAAAGAATTGAAGGAATTCCATGAATTTGAAAATATTTCTTTTCCATAAAAATCTCCTCTCAGTTTAATATATAGTATCTATTGATGTATCTATTAAACTATAAAATTATACTGTAATATTCTAATTTAATTATCTATAATACTAACTTAATTAGTTATAATACTAATATAATTAGTATTATATTAAACTAAAATTAAATTGTCAACATTGCATTTAATATAAAGTATTTTATAAGTCTTAATTGTTGACGAAGCTAATTAGATTAGTTAAACTAATAAAGTAATTAATTTTAGTTGAGAGAGGTATAATCATGCGTGTTAGTAGAGATATAGTAATACAGGTAGCATCTGATATAGCTGATAAAGATGGGCTTAACAAGCTTTCTTTAAAAGTTGTTGCAGAAAAACTAAGTATACGTACACCATCTTTGTATAATCATATAGAGAGCTTAGATGATTTATTGAGAGAGATTGCTCATAATGGAATGAGGAAAATGAATAAACAGATGGAGAAAGTTGCTATTGGTGATTCTGGAGATACAGCTATAAAATCTGTAAGTATTGCATATTTTAACTTTATAATTGCTCATCCTGGGGTTTATGAAACAATTCAATGGGCTATTTGGCATGGAAACAGTGAAACATCAGAGATATTTGAAGACTATAAATCGCTATTAGAAAAACTTATTCTTTCTTGTAATTTAAGAACAAAGAATATAGATGAAGTATTAAATTTGTTGATAAGTGTGATTCATGGATACTCAACTTTGCAACTTGGAAAAGCTCTTTTAAATTCAGAAGAAGCTATAAAAGGTCTATCTGACACTATTGATACTGTACTATTAGGTGTTCATAAAAAGTATGACTAAGTATATCACTAAATATTAATGTCTTTGTTAGTAGATTCTTTTAAAGTATATTACTTAAAAATTTAAAGAGAAATAGTGTAATTTTAAAATTTAATCTAAAAGCAAATCAACTTTAAAAACTTTAAGTGGATTTGCTTTTAATATATTTTTTTGTTAAATTAGTTTGCTATTGATAGCTTCATTGGAGTAAAACGTATACCATTGACAATCTGTTCAACATTAGTATCTTTAAATCCTAATTTATGGTAAACTTCAATAGCATAAGGTGATGAATTTACAGTTATTTCAGTTAAATCATCTTTGCTTTCAGTACAATGCTTTACGCCTACAGCCATTAATTTTTTTGCAACACCACGTTTGTGATAATTTTTATCTACAAATAACATACATATATGATTTAGGTCTCTGATAGCTAAAACCCCAATTAACTTTTCACAATCAAAACAACCCCAAAAGAAAATAGATTTTTCTTTGACTTTTTCAATAATAGAGTTATATTCTATAAATTCATGGAATGACTCAATTCCCTCAGCACAATAATCTGGAGACTCAAATTCTTCAAATACATTCCAAATTAAATTTAATGCATTTCTAATATCATGCTCTTTTAATTCTCTTATTAGGTACTTTTCATACATTATAAACAACACCTCTATTATTAAAAATTTTCTTATAATTATATACCTTAAATATATTTATTTCAATATAAATTATTTTATTAATTTTTAATTTAAATATGATTAATAAAATAATCTATATACAATATAGTTAGAACATAAAAATTTATTTAATTCTACATACAATTTAATAATAAAAATAAATTTGAAACAATTTAATCTAAAATGAAAATATATATGACATATAAGTGTCATATATATAATAGTACAATAAAGATATACTATATATATGAAAACTATTTTGTAAAGAGAAAAGGAG
>NZ_JAGWCT010000062.1:0-24357 GCF_020657815.1 Clostridioides sp. ZZV15-6597
GGTTATATACATGCAAGTTTTTATTCTACAATATACAGAAGGAGGGCTAAAATTTTGAATTTTAGACTACCAAAAAAAAGGTTACCCAAAAAGATAATTTTTATAGCTATAATACTTATTAGTATTATTTTGTTTATAGGGTATGACCAAAATGGACTTAAAGAAAGAGAAATTATAAATAAGGGAAAATATATGTCTGAAAGTCTTGTGTCGGATAAGAAGTATGATGAAGCAAAGAAAGTGGTCAAAACTTCTTTTGAATCTATCTCAGAAAAAAAATACAATAAAGTATATAATGAAGTATGGGATATGTTAAAGACTATTTCATATGTCCCAGATGGAACGAAGATAGTTATTGATTCGTTAGAAAAGATGAGAACATCAGATGTAAAGTTATCCGATGAATGTAGATTTAGTACAGAAAAAAGACTAGCATCAGTGTACATAATGGATAATAATTATTCTAGAGCAGTAGACTTAACTGTAAAGTCTATAAAATTGGCTGAAAAACTAGGGGATAATTATGAAAAAGCAAGACTAGATGTTGATTTGGCGAGCATACTTTTAAAGGTAGGTGGATATGAAACAGCAGAAAAATTAATAAAGGATTCTTTTAAGATAGATGTTGATGAAGATGAAAAAAATGGAATGGTTAGATTATATGCTCTTATAAATTTAGCAGAAATATATGTAGAGTTGGGAGAATATGATAAAGCTATTGAGACATGTAGCAATGTAAAAGACTATAAGAAGTTTGTAAACATAGATGATTATAATGATTTTGAAATAATGGATTCTATAATGCAGGCAAATGCATATGTAGGAAAAAATGATATATTAAAGGCAAAGACTCTTTTAGAAAGAGCTAATTATCTTATAAAATATGATAAATCAGTTCACATATTAGATAAAGATATGTATTATTATATGGCAATGGGAAATTTGGAATATAAAAGTAAAAATTATGATTCTGCAATAGATAATTATAAAAAAAGTCTAGAGATATCTACTAAAAGAAAGTTAACTCAAGAGAAAATAAAAACTTTAAATGAAATATTAAATATATATGAGAAACAAGGGAATGTAAACTCTGTAAATAAGTATCAGAAGATATTAATAAATGAGTATAAGGAGAACAAAAGTATAAGAGATTCAGAAATTAGCTTTTATATAATTGATAAGGTATCACGTGAAAGTGAGTTTTTTGAAAAAAATAAAAAAGAAATTAAATCTTATAAAATATTATTTAGTGTAATTTTAATTATTACATTAGGTTCTACTTTTTTATATACTAGACTGAAATACTTTAAAGCACAAAATTTACATGATGGACTTACAAATGTTTATAATAGGAAAAGTTTTGATATTATGTATAATAAATACAAAGAAAAAGATGATAACTTTGCACTTGTAATGATAGATATAGATAATTTTAAACTTATAAATGATAATTATGGACATAAATTTGGAGATGTTGTCATAAAGGGTATAGTAAATACTATTTGTGTTATGCTCGAGCAAGAAGATAAAGTATTTAGATATGGTGGAGAAGAGTTTTCTGTATTAATAAGAGATAAGTCTGGAGAAGAAGTGTTTGATATAATTGACAATATAAGAAATGCAATTGCAAATAAAAAATGGAGTGAAGAGGTAACTGTAACTATAAGTGCAGGTATATCCCATATCTCTGACAGCAAAAATATATTAGAAGAAGCAGATAAAAATCTATATAAAGCAAAACAGCTTGGAAGAAATAAAGTAGTGTACAAATAATTGTATATTATATAGATATGAGGTATAAATATGAAACAATCAATAGCTATAGTAACTGATAAGATAACTAAATTATCATCTTTCTTGGAAGAAAATATACGATTGGTTTTAGGAAACTATCTTGATATAAATCACTATTATTTAGAAAATTTGAAAGATGATGATAAAATACAAGGCGATTTTGTTTTAGTAATGAATGATGATAGATTAAATAGCATGAGAAAGCATTTAGTACAAGATAGTAAAATTATAGTTGTGAGAAGAACTTTTAAAGAAAAAGAAATATATGGATTGTTTTCAATACCATATGGAACAGAAGTGTTAGTTGTAAATGATACAAAAGAAACTACACTAGAGACAATAAGTCTATTTTATAAGATAGGAGTAAAAAATTTAAAGCTTACTCCATATATTGAAGGCCAAACTTATGAAAATATAGATATAGCCATAACTCCTGGAGTAACCCAAAAAGTACCAAATTATATAAATAAGGTAATTGATTTAGGAAATAGGTGCATTGATATATCTACTTTTATAGAAATAATAAATGGTCTTAAAATTGATGTCAAGGAAATAAGGAAAAATCTGATGGCATATTCTGAACGTCTAATAAGTTTAGATAATGGTGTCAAAGACAATTATAGACAATTATTTCTAAAAATAGAAGAACAAGATGTTATATTGAATTTGTCAAAGGATGGAATAATATTTACTTCAATAGATGGTGTTGTAAATACATTTAATAAAGAAGTGTTAAAAATTTTAGGTATAGACAGAAATATACGAGGAAAAAACATAAGAGATATTATCTCTAAAGATTTGCAGATTTTACTTGAAGATAAAGAGATTATCGATGAAGTTGTATTTACAAATAAGAAATATATAAATGTAAATAAAAAAAATATATTTTCTATGGGTAATAAAGCTGGTATATACTACAATTTACAAGAGATAACATATATAAAAAAATTAGAACAAAATCTTACTAATAAATTAAGAGAGCAAGGGCAAATAGCAAAGTACACATTTAAAGATATAAAGACTAAGAATAAAAAGATGACAAAGTGTATAGAGTTAGCTAAAAAAATATCTAAATCAGACCTCTCTGTTTTAATAATAGGAGAAAGTGGAACTGGTAAAGAATTATTATCCCAATCAATTCATAATAATTCTAATAGAAGTAATCAGCCCTTTATAGCAGTTAATTGTGCTGCAGTTCCAGATAGCTTATTAGAAAGCCAGTTATTCGGCTATGAAAAAGGTTCTTTTACAGGAGCATTAAGAGAAGGGAAAAAGGGTTTATTTGAACTTGCAAATAATGGAACTATATTTTTAGATGAGATTGGAGATATGCCTCCATTATTGCAGACAAAGTTACTTAGGGTACTTCAAGAAAAACAAGTTATGCCTATAGGTTCTCATAATGTTATAAATATAGATGTTAGAATTATAGCTGCGACAAATAAAAATTTACCTAAAATGATTAGAGAAGGTAAATTTAGAGAAGATTTGTATTATAGGCTGAATGTACTACCAATAGATATACCATCATTAAGGGATAGAAAAGAAGATATAATAACTCTTATGAACTTCTTTTTGGAAAAGAACATAAAAATTTCTCCTGAAGTTGAGGTTATTCTAGAAAAATACAATTGGCCAGGAAATATAAGAGAATTACAAAATGTTGCTTCTTATGTAAGTTTAATGTGTGAGAGTATGGTTTTTAAAGATGACCTTCCACCCTATATAAAGACAGAATATATTAGTAGTTTTGATGATGGGGTTAGTTATACAAAAAAAGAATTTGAGTATATACTTAGAATACTATATGAAAGAAAAGATTTAACTTCCGGAGTTGGAAGAGGTTTTATAATAGAAAAACTTACAGAGGAAGGTATTGAAATATCTGAAAGTAAAGTAAGAAAGGTATTGTCTTATTTGAGTGAGTGTGGATACATATCATCTAAATCTGGAAGATGTGGAAGTCAAATAACACAAGAAGGTATAAAGTTTTACAACAATATAAATTAAATATAAATAGGTTTAGATAATAGGTTTAGATAGGTAATAGGTTATAAGTAAATAACCCATTACCTATTTTTATTTGCAAAAAAATTTGTATTTATAGCTAGAAATAAAAAAATATTTGATGGAAGCATTGTGAATACCTGATAAATAATAAATAAACGTAAAGTATAAATTTTGGCATATATATTGCTAATTATAGAGATAAGACAACAAAATAATTGGGAGGTTTAATTATGAAATACAAAACAACAGGGACTTGTGCAACAGAAATTGAATTTGAGGTAAAAGATGACAAAGTTACAAATGTAAATTTTGTTGGTGGATGTGATGGAAATTTAAAAGGATTAAAAGTATTAGTTGAAGGTATGAATATAGAAAATGTAATTCAAAAACTAAAAGGAATAGAGTGCAAAACAAAACCAACATCTTGTCCAGACCAACTTTCTCTAGCACTAGAGAGTTATATAAATAAAAAATAAGTACATAAAACAATCAACTAGTTAGGAGTTTAATTATGAAACCAGTAATAGGTATTTTAGGAAATCTGATAATAATGGAAAATGGAATGTTTCCTGGGCTTGAAAGATCCTATGTAAATAATGATTATATAAATGCAGTATTAAAGGGAGGAGGTAGCCCAGTTATTATTCCAGTAAATACAGATAGAGAAGTTATAAAGAGACAGATTGAGATGGTTGATGGAGTTTTAATATCTGGAGGATGGGATGTTAATCCTCAATTATATGGTGAAGAAACAAGAGAAGAAACAACATTTATATATCCTGAAGTAGATGAATTTGATTTAATTGCTATAAGTATAGCTTTAGAACTTAAAAAGCCAATACTAGGTATATGCAGAGGGCTACAAATATTAAATGTAAGTCTAGGTGGAACTTTATATCAAGATAATAATCTTGTTGAAGGAAGTTACATAAAACATACACAATCTTCTAAAAGACATGTAGCTACTCATAAGGTAGATGTTCAAGAAGGAAGTATTTTAGAAGGTATTTTAGGAAAACAATTACTTACAAATAGTTATCATCATCAAAGTATTAAACAACTTGGTAAAGGATTAAAAGCCATAGCATACTCAAAAGATGGTATAATAGAAGCTATTGAAAAAGAGGATGAAAATTTTGTAGTAGGAATACAGTGGCATCCAGAAATGATGGTAGATTATTGTAATAAAATGGAAAAGTTGTTTAAATATTTCGTAAATATTTGCTCAACTTTATAATATACCTTGGAGGGATTAAACATGAACGAAAAAAATAAAATGGGATTAATAAGTATTATACTTTTAGGTATTAATGCAGTTGTAGGAGCGGGAGTTTTCCTATTACCAGGAAACGCAATGAAAGCATTTGGTGTTGCGAGTATATTTGTATATATGTTTGATATGTTATTGGTTTTATCTATGGCGTTTTGTTTTGCTGAAGTGGCAGGTAAATTTAATAAAAATGGTGCTGCATATGTGTATACCAAAGAAGCGTTTGGAGATTTTTTTGGATTTGAAGTAGGTCTTATGAAATGGGTAATAGGATGTATTTCTTGGGGAGCATTAATAGTAGGTTTTCCTACATCTTTATCAGCAGTATGGGATCCTGCAGGTGACCCACATATACAAAAAATTATAATAGTAGCTATGATAGTTGGGCTTACAATTATAAATTTATTAGGTGTATCTTTATCAAAAATTGTACAAAATGTTATAACAGTAGGTAAACTAATTCCATTGGTATTATTTATAGTGATAGGTGTATTTTTTATAAAAGGAGCTAATTTTACTAATTCAACAATGGTACCACCAGGAGCAGGAGTTACAGAATTTGGAGCAGCAGCACTTTTAATGTTTTATTCATTTACAGGGTTTGAATCTATAGCAGTGGCAGCAGAAGATATGGAGAATCCTCAAAAAAATATACCTATAGCAATTATAAGTGTAATAGTAATTGCATCAATAATATATATATTAAATCAAGTTGTGTGTGTTGGTATATTAGGAGATAAATTATCTAGTACAGCTACCCCTGTTGCAGATGCGGCGAGAATATGTTTTGGAAATATGGGAGCAGGATTAGTTACTTTTGGTACATTAGTTTCTGTTGGTGGAATTTGTATGTGTGGTGCTTTTGTAAATCCAAGAAGCTGTGTAGCCTTAGCTGATGACAAGATGTTACCAAGAATGTTTGCAAGAAAAGATAAAAATGGTACACCATATGTAGCGATAATAGCAACTATGATAATTACTATACCAATAGCTTTGTCTGGAAGTTTTGCTGAATTAGCAGCAATAAGTGCAGTTGCCAGATTTATACAATATATACCTACTTCTTTATCAGTATTAGTATTTAGAAAGAAAAGACCAGAATTAGTAGGAACTTTTAAAACTCCATTTGGAGCAGTAATTCCTTTAATTGCAGTGTGTGTTGGTACATGGTTACTATTCCAAGCGTCTATGCACCAATTAGTTATGGGATTAGGAGCATTAGCAGTTGGAGTACCACTATACTTTATAATGAAGTCCTATAATAGAAAGGTTTATGGAGAAGATTTAAAGAAAGTTATTTAAATTATATTGTAAATATTATTTGACTATCAGAGGAATATTATCAAAAAATTAAATATAAACAAATATATATAAGGTTATATTAAAATATTATTAAATTTTTATTTTAGTATAACCTTATATTGTTATTAATACATGAAAAATATTGTAATAGAGGTAAAATAATAGTATTATGTTTATTAGATAAAAAACTTGTTAGGAGGTAAATTTATGTCAGCAATAACTTTAAAGAATGGTATAGAAGTATCTATTAGAGAAGGCGTAAAAGAAGATGCCCAAGCTATTATAGATTTTTATAATGAAGTAGGCGGGGAAACTCATTTTCTTTCATTTGGGAAAGATGAATATAAAATATCTTTAGAAGACCAAGAAAATTCTATAGAATCAGCAAAAGCATCTGATAACTCAATAAAATTAATCGCATTTATAGATGGAGAGATAGCTGGTATTGCTACAATTGATTCCAACCAAAAAGCAAAAGGAAAGCATGTTGGAGTTTTAGGAATTGTTGTTAAAGAAAAATACTGGGGAGCTGGATTAGGTAAAAGACTTATGTTAGACCTTATAGAATGGTGTAAATCAAATGGAATAACTAAGAAAATAACTCTTGTTACTAATGAAGAAAATCATAATGCTATAGAATTATACAAAAGAGTTGGATTTGAAGTAGAAAGTATATTAAAGAAAGAGTGTTATTATAATGGTGTTTATACTGATTTAATAGGGATGTCACTTTTATTAGGAATATAATTAGTGTACATTTTATCTCGAAAAAATCATATTAAGTATGGTATAATCAAAGAAAGAATATAACTTAATATAATTTTGGAGGACGAATTATGAAAAATCTGTGTAAAATATCAGATGAATATTTAAATAGTAAACTTAAATATTTAAAGTTATTATCAAAACAATATCCGAGCATATCGAAAGCAAGTACGGAAATAATAAATTTAGAGGCTATATTAAATCTTCCAAAGGGAACAGAACATTTTATAACAGATGTACATGGTGAATATGAGCCATTTGTACATGTTTTAAAAAATGGTTCTGGTGTAATAAAGAGAAAAATAGAAGAATTATTTTCAAATACAATAAGAGATAGTGAAAAAAAGATGCTAGCAACTCTTGTATACTATCCTGAGCAAAAACTAGACTTAATAATTAAACAAGAGGAAAATATAGATGATTTTTATAGGATAAATATCTATAGACTTATAGAGCTTTGTAAGTACGCTTCTAGCAAATACACTAGGTCAAAAGTTAGAAAACTTTTACCAGAAAATTTTAAATACATAATAGAAGAACTTTTACATGAACACATTAAAAGTGAACATAAAGAAGAATACTATAAAAGTATAGTTGAGACAATAGTTGATATAGGGATAGCTAAAGAGTTTATAATTGCAATTTCCACAGTTATACAAAAGTTAGTTGTTGACAGACTACATGTCATAGGTGATATTTATGATAGAGGACCGAGACCAGATATAATTGTAGATAAGCTTATTGAACATCATTGTGTAGATATTCAGTGGGGAAATCATGACATACTATGGATGGGCGCAGCATCAGGTGAAAAAACTTGTATAGCAAATGCACTTAGAATTTCAGCTAGATATGCAAACCTAGATATTGTAGAAGATATATATGGGATAAATTTATTACCTTTAGCTACTTTTGCAATAGAAATGTATAAAGATGACCCATGTAAAGAATTTATTCCTAAGATTAATGACCAAAGTGTTACAACAACAGAAAAGTCTTTAATGGCAAAAATGCACAAGGCAATAAGTATAATTCAATTTAAACTTGAAGGTGAAGTGATAAAAAGAAGACCTGAGTTTGAAATGGAGCATAGGCTTTTGCTTAACATGATAAATTATGAAGAGGGAACAATTACCTTAAAAGGAAAGACATATAAACTAAAAGATACTTATTTGCCTACAATAGATAAAAAAGACCCATATAAATTGAGTATTGAAGAAAAAAATGTTATTGAAAAATTAGTGTCTTCATTTAGAGGTAGCGAAAAATTACAAAAGCATGTTTCATTTTTATTTTCTAAAGGAAGCATATATTTAAAGGCAAACTCAAATTTATTAATTCATGGATGTGTCCCATTGAATGAAGATGGAAGTTTTATGTCTATGAATATAATGGGAAAAGAATATAAAGGTAAAATCCTTATGGATAAGATGGAATCTCTAGCAAGAGAAGGTTTTTTCTTTAAGGATAAAGCAGAAGAAAAATTATATGGTATGGATATTATGTGGTATTTGTGGACTGGAAAATGTTCATCATTATTTGGAAAAGACGATATGACTACATTTGAGAGATATTTTATAGCAGAAAAAGAAACTCATAAAGAAAATAAGAATCCATATTTTAAGCTTAGAGAAAGTGATGTTGCTTGTGAAAGAATATTTGAAGAATTTGATTTAGAACTTGACGAATCACATATAATAAATGGGCATGTTCCTGTAGAAAGTAAAAATGGAGAGAGCCCAATAAAAGCTAATGGAAAAATTCTTGTTATAGATGGTGGTTTTTCTAGAGCATATCAAAAAACTACTGGTATAGCTGGATACACTTTGATATATAATTCTAGAACTTTACAACTAGTATCACATGAACCATTTAATTCTGCTGAGGAGGCTATTGCAAATGAAAGCGATATCTTATCGACAACTGTTGTAGTAGAGCATAAGGCAAAGAGAAAAATGGTGAGAGATACTGATGAGGGTCTAAAAATACAAGAAGAAATAGAAGACTTAAAATTACTTTTAATGGCCTATAAAAAAGGGCTAATAAAAGAAATGTAAACAATAAAAAACTAAGACGACTCTATGCTTGAGAGTGGTCTTAGTTTTTATTTTTATAATAATTTACTTACTAAGTGAATCCTAAACAATAGGGTTCATTTTTTTATAGATAAATATTATTAAAAAAATTATATATGTTTTGGTAATATTCCTTGTCCTTTATAAATAGAATTATATAAACAAAGGAGGAGGACAAGAAATGAATAAACTTTCAGATGAAATAATAAACTCTCTTTCTACAAACATAAGAGAGAAGGTAGAAAAAATCTCAAACAATAATCTAAACATAGAAGAAATTAGATTACGTTCACAAAAACCATTGATACTAAATGCAAACTCTAAAGATTATTTTTATAATCAAAAAACTATGGTACTTGATTTAAATCAGCACGATTCATATATAGTGACAAGGGAAGATATAGAGCAAACTTTTCAAATAATATGTAAATACTCAATACATTCATTTATGGATGATATAAAAAAAGGATTTATAACTTTGAGAGGAGGCCATAGAGTAGGGTTAGTTGGAAAAGTAATAGTAGAAGATGGACAAGTCAAAAATATAAAACACATATCATCTTTAAATATAAGAGTATCAAGAGAAGTCATAGGATGTTCAAATAAGATTTTAAGTCATATCATAAAAGGTAAAAATCAAATTAATAATACCTTGATAATATCACCACCTCAATGTGGAAAGACAACTTTAATTAGAGATATAGTAAGAAATTTAAGTAATGGTAATGAGGAATATGGATTTAAAGGATTGAAGGTAGCACTAGTAGATGAACGTAATGAGATAGCAGGGGCTTACTTAGGTATTCCACAGATGGATGTTGGAATAAGGACTGACATAATAGAGACTTGCCCAAAAGATTTGGGTATTACAATGCTTTTAAGATCCATGTCGCCAAATGTTATCGTGACAGATGAAATTGGAAGTGAGAAAGAAATAAAGGCATTATATACAGCATTAAATGGAGGTATTGGATTAATAACTACTGTACATGGAGATTCAATGGACGATATACAAAATAGAAAAGAGCTAAACAAACTCTTAGACAAAGAATTGTTTAAAAAAGTTATAATTCTTTCTGCTAAGAAAGGTGCAGGGACAATTGAAAAAATTTATGATTTAGAAGAAAAGAGATGGTACTTTGCAAATTAAGATAATTATTATAGCACTCTTAATAGGAAGTAGTTATTTGATAGGTGAGCATATATACAAAACCTATACACGAAGACACAAACAGCTAAATGATTTAATAAGAGTTTTAGAAATATTAAGGATGGATTTATCTTTTGGGCTTTATACATTAGAAGAAATTTTTAGAAGGATAGGATGCAATAAAGACTTTTGTTTTTGGAGTTTTTTCTATCAAATCTCAGAAGAACTTCACAATGAACAAAGCAAAACTTTAGAAGAGATAATATCAGAGAATACTGAAATTTTAGTTAAAGAAACTTATCTTGGAAGTAAAGAAATTGAGGAATTAAAAAATCTAATTCTTACATTGGGAAAAAGTGATATAGAGTCCCAACAAAGAATGATAGATTTATCTATAGAAAATCTGAAAAAACAAACCTATGAAACAAAAGAAGACATAAGTAAAAAAGGGTTACTATATAAAAAATTAGTAACATTTATAGGCATAGGTATATGTATTATATTGATTTAATATGGGGAGGTTTATTATGGAGATATCATTGATATTAAAGGTTGCAGGTGTAGGTATTCTAATATCAGTATTGAATATGATATTGGAAAAAACAGACAGAAAAGATTGGGCTGGACTTACTACTTTGGCGGGTGTAATAATCGTGTTGGGAATGGTAATAACAGAAATAAGTGATTTATTTAATACTGTAAGAACAATGTTTCAACTTTACTAAAGAGGAGGGAGTAATTTGGAAATAATGCAATTAATAGGAATTGCAATCATTTCAACTACACTCTGTTTAGTAATAAAAAAAGATAGACCAGAGATAGCAAATTTCATAGCAATAATAACTGGAGTAACAATATTATTATCAGTTATGTTTAAGCTAAATTTTATAATAGATAGCATACAAGATTTAGCTAATAAAGCTAATATTCCAACTATGTATATATCTTTAATAATAAAATTAATTGGAATAGCATATTTAATGGAATTTGCAATACAACTTTGTAAAGATTGTGGGGAAGGAAACATTGCTTCAAAACTAGAGTTTGGAGGAAAAATAATAGTTATGTCAATGTCTTTCCCTATACTTTTATCCATTGTAGAAATGGTGGTGAATATAATTCCATAGTTATTTATGTTGAGGTAGATAGCTATAGATATATTAGTTGTTATTTAAAGGATATTTTGTTGTATTGAGGTTTATAGAGTGAAGAGAGGCATGGTTGCTTATGAAAAAAAGATTTTTACCAATGATTATGGGATTTGTATTGACTTTCTTTTTTGTAAATATCTTTGCCATTATAATATTCGCTAATGAGGTTCCAAGTAGCGAAGATAAAGAATATGGTGAAGCTAAGAGTAGCATAGATAAATATATTGATGGTCAGTTAGACAAGCTAGATATAAATGAAATTCAAGATTATATAAATAAAGAAATAGTCATTAATGATGTTAATTTAAAATCGTTTGTAAAAGACTTAATTAGTGGAGAAAAAAATATTTTAGATTTATTTAATAAAGATGGACTGAAGATATTGATGTTTGATGAGTTTAAAGCAAGTTTAAAGGTAGTGGCAGTAATTTTAGTATTAGCTTTATTGTCATCTATTTTAAAAAGTTTAGAGAATTCTTTTTCATCAGGTGCAGTTAGTCAAATAGCAACGTATATAATATTTATCACAATGGTATCGCTCACTTTAATTGGATTTAAAGATGTACTACAAATTTGTTATGATGCAATAGACCATACTGTAGGTCTTATGCAAGTCATAATGCCAATACTAATAACATTTTTACTTTTAATTGGATTTCCAATAACATCTACCACTTTAAATCCTATTTTTATAGGAGGAGTGACATTTATAAATGTGTTTTTCAAGAAATTTTTATTTGTATCAGTAACTGTTGCATTTGGAATTCTAATAATAAATAATTTATCAAAAAACATAAGGCTGAAAAGATTTTTTTCTTTTGTAAAACAAATAAATTATGTTTCTATTGGGGCTATGTTTACTGTATATTTAGGACTTGTATCTATACAAGGGTTATATGTAACTAGTTTTGATAAATTCAGTGTAAAAACTGCGAAGTTTGCTATAGGTAACTTTATACCAGTTGTTGGTGGATTTGTATCAGATTCTGTGGATATTTTACTATCTTCATCTCAACTTATAAAAAATATATTTGGTGGAATAGGACTTATCTTACTCATTGGGATTTGTTTACTTCCAGTGATAAAAATTTTATCCGTGATAGTGGTATATAAATTGGCAGCAATAATTGTAGAGCCTGTTGGAGAAGATGGAATATCAAATTTTTTAAATGAAGTCGCAAATCTAATGATAATAATGTTGGCATCAGTAATTGCTATAACAATAATGTTCTTTGTGACTGTAGCTATTTTGACCTCGATAAGTGTAGTAAGTCAAGGATAATGTATAGATTAATAAATAGTAACTACTTTTAATTTAAATGTTTTAGAGAGGAGGATGCTATGTTAGAGGGCATAAAGACATGGATAGTTAGTATTTTAATAGGAGCATTCATAGTAAATATAGTTGATATGATTTTACCTAGTTCCAAGATAAAGCCATATGTGAACTTGGTGTTAAATTTTATATTTGTATTTATTGTAATAACTCCAGTGGTAGGATTTTTTTCAAAAGATATGAGCTTAGAAGATAGAATCTTAAAATCTATGGGAAATTACAATAAGGAATATGTAGATAGTACAAATGCTTTAGCAGAAGAGACTGGAAATACTAGCTTGTCTAAGGGGTATGAAGATGGTTTAAAAGAAGTGCTTAAGCTAAAGCTTGATGAATATGGTTATGATTTAGAAGATATAGAGCTTAATGGTGCAAATATAAATAATATAAAAATAAAAGAAAAAAATGATATGTCAAAGAGCAATATTGATGAAGAAAATAAAAATAATAGTACTAAAGGAGATGAAGATAGCATAAACTCTAATGACAAAGAAAATTCTAAACAAGTTTTTAAAAAAGGTACAGAGTATGGACTGAATCTAAATGAAGACAAACTAAAAAATGACCTAATAAAAGTGCTTGATGTTTCTATAGAAACTATACAAATTGATAAATAGGAGTTGGAAGAATGTTTAAAAACTTAAACGACAAAGATAAGAGAAAGGTATATTCACTAATAACTATAGCTGGAATATGTGTGGTGTCATTAGTACTATTATCTTGTTTTCCAAGTAGCAAAACTGATAAAAAAGTTGGAAAAACAGATGCTGACAAAAAGACTGAAAAACAAATTGCTAAGGAACATGAAAAAGACGATTTAGAATCAAAATTAACAACAATACTATCTAAAATTGATGGAGCAGGAGATGTTGATGTAATGATTACATTTGAGTCAAGTGAAGAAATACAACCTGCTTTTAATTCAAATCAAACAACAGAAACAACAGAAGAGAAAGATGCACAAGGTGGAGAAAGAACAGTTACAACTTCAAGTGAAAATAAAACAATGATAACTTCAAATTCAAGTGACCCTGTAGTTATAAAAACTACAGAGCCAAAGATAAAAGGAGTGATAGTAGTAGCAAGTGGAGCTAGTAATCCAAATGTCAAAGAAACACTTTATAGTGCAGTTCAAACATCATTACAAGTAGCAGGTCATCAAGTAGAAATATATTCTAAATAAATACATATAACCGGGGGGATAAATGAATGAAGTTTAATTATAAGGGAAGAGGATTTGTAATAATAACTTTAACTGCAATGTTAGTAATAGTAGGAACAGTAAACTATCAACTTAGTAAGAAATCTTTACTAGAAACATCAAAAGAATTTAAAGCATACGAAGAAGCTCAATTACAGAAAAATACTACTGATGATAGTGATAGTAGCAACAAAGAAGATTCAGATGCAACAAATAAACAAGATAGCAAAGAGAGTGCTGACATTGATATAGTTGATAGTAAGGCTAGTAAGGTGAAGGAAAAAGTAACTGAAACAAGTAAGGAAATAAAAGCTCAATTATCATCTGAAAAGAATATGAAAAAAGCATCTTATATTTTAGATATGAAAATGAATAGAGAAAAACAAAGAAATGAATTAGTTCAAGATTTAAATGAAATGATAAATAATCCATCTACAACAGAGGAATCTAGAAAAGAAGCTTCTAATATGAAATTAAATATAGTTAAAACTCAAGAAAAGGAACTTCAAATAGAAAATCTTTTGAGTACAAAAGGATATGAAGAAGCATTAGTTTATATAAGTGATAGCAAAGTCAATGTTGTTGTAAATGAAGCTAAGTTAGATAAGAAAGATGCAGCAAAAATATTTGATTTGGTTGCAGAACAAGCTAATGTAAAGTATGAAAATATTAAACTTACAAATAATAATACTAAGTAAATTATAAACCTCAGAATTAACTGAGGTTATTTTCTTGCAAAGTAGAGTTGTATTTGGTATTATTATACTTATAAAAATAGTTCCTTAAAATCAGGAGGTAAGTTTTAATATGGAAGATAATAAATTTGGACAAGTAAAAATATCTAATGATGTAATAGCTACAATAGCTGGCTTAGCAGCATTAGAAGTTGAGGGCATAGAAACTACAGCAACATTAACAGATAAGTTGTTAAAAAATAATGGAGTAAAAATACAAATAGAGGAAGAGGATGTTAATTTAGACGTAATGGTTATGATAAAGTATGGCATGTCAATACCAGATACAGCTTTTAAAGTTCAAGAAAATGTAAAAAATACTGTTGAGACAATGACAGGACTGAAGGTTTCTCAAGTAAATATACACATTCAAGGAATCAGCTTTAAGAAAGATAAAGTTGATAAAGAAGAAGTAAAAGCAACTAAGAAAAATTAATATTAGCCCTCTGAAAAGTCAGAGGGTTTTTTGTTGGCATTTGATTTTATATAGATAATTAAACTTAAAGGAGAATTTTAATTGATGAAAAAAGATAGGGCACAAAAAAGTACAACAAGGGAATATATAATGAAACTTATATACCAAATAAATATTAATAAAGAGGAATTTGAAGGTTTAGACGATAAAGTAGATTCTTTCTTAAAAGATAATTCAGAACATATTATAAATAGATATGAAGAACTTACACTTAAGTACTCAAATAATGCAAAATTAAAATTAGAAGATACTAAACTTGAAGATATAATAGATAGAGAATATATAAATACAGTATGTAAAGCACTAAGAGAGAATCATGATAAGATAGATGAATTAATAAATAAGCATGCTAAAAATTGGACAGTAGATAGAATGCCAAAGGTAGATGTGTCTATACTTAGATTATCAGTGTGTGAAATAGTTTATTTAGACACTCCTAATAAAGTATCAATAAATGAAGCTGTGGAACTTGCAAAGATATATTGTGATGATAAATCTCCTAAATTTATAAATGGAATATTAGGAAGTGTTGTTGATGAAATTGGACAATAATATAATAATTGGAATTGATACTAGCTGCTATACTACTTCTATAGCAGCTATCTCTTTAGAGAAGAAAGTTATTTTTAATGAAAAAATAATGCTAGAAGTAAAGGCAAATTCAAAAGGATTGAGACAGAGTGAAGCTGTATTTCAACACGTAAATAATTTAGGATTACTTAGTGATAGGATAAAATCATTTGGGGATAAGTTTGTCATAGAAGGAGTTTGTTCATCTATTAAGCCTAGACCAGTTGAAAGTTCATACATGCCTGTATTTAATGTTGGGTACAATTTTGGAAAGTTACTGTCAAGTATACATGGATGTAAATTTTATGAAACTACTCATCAGGAAAATCATATTGAGGCTAGTTTATTAAATAGTAAATTGAAAAATAATAACAAATTTATTTCTGTTCATATGTCAGGTGGTACGACAGAGATACTTTTGATAACTAAGCATGATAATAATTATGATACAAATGACAAAGATTTAGATGTAATAACTAAAATAAGTAATAAAATAAATTTAGATGCAACAGATAAAATAAATACTAAAAAAGATGGTAAAAGTAAGTTATACAATAATTTTGGATATAATATAAATATAATTGGAGGAAGTAAAGATATTAGCTTTGGACAACTTATAGACAGAATAGGTGTCAAGCTAGGATATAAATTCCCTTCAGGGAAATATCTAGATGAAAATGCTTTAAATTGTAATCTAAAAATAGAAAGTGGTCTAAAAACTTCTGTAAGAGATGGATATATGAATTTATCTGGATTAGAAAATCAGGTGAATAAAATTATAGATGACAATAGAGATGATATTAATAAAGATAAAAAAGAATATATATCTAAATTAGTGCTGGATTCAATAGTTAGAAACATGTTTAAATCTTTAATATATTTGTGTGAAGCTTACAATGTAGAAGAAGTAGTTTTTGCAGGTGGAGTTTCTGCAAGTAAGTATATCCTTAAAGAATTAAGTTTAAAACTAAGGAAAAATTGTATAAAAGCTCATTTTACAGAGCCACAATATTCAACTGATAATGCTGTTGGGTGTGCTATAATAGGATTGAATAACTTTTTAGGAGAAAAAATATGAAACTAAGAGCTTTAGATATAAGCGAAGCAAATTCATATATTAAAAGAATTTTAATAAATGACCCAATACTTTCTAATCTTAAAGTCAAGGGAGAAATTTCTAATTTTAAAATACATAGTAGTGGAAATGTTTATTTATCATTAAAGGATGAAACTTCAAAGCTAAACTGTGTAATTTTTAAAAGTAATTTTAATCGTAATCTAAAATTAGACAATGGAGTAAAGGTTGTAGCTAGTGGATATATATCAGTCTATGAAAGAGATGGTGCATATCAATTATATATTAACGAAATTGAAATAGAGGGAATTGGGAATTTACACATAGAATTTAACAAATTAAAAGAAAAACTTAATAAGGAAGGTTTGTTTGATTCTAAATACAAAATACCTATACCTAGAATGCCAAATTCAATTGGAGTTATAACATCTCCAACAGGAGCTGTTATAAGAGATATAATAAATGTAATAAAAAGAAGATATCCAAAAGTCAATATAAAGCTTTATCCAGTAACTGTTCAAGGAGATAAGTCAGCAGAAGAAATATGTGAAGCAATTAGATTTTTTAATCATATGAAGAATGTGGATACAGTTATAGTTGGTAGAGGCGGGGGTTCAATAGAAGAACTTTGGTCTTTTAATGATGAAATGGTAGCAAGAGAAGTTTTTAACTCTCAAATTCCAATAATATCAGCAGTTGGGCATGAAACTGATTTTACTATTTGTGATTTTGTGTCTGACATGAGAGCTCCAACACCATCAGCAGCGGCTGAGATTGCAACTCCATCATTAGAGGATATAAAATATAAACTTGGGAATATAAAAAGCAGACTGAACAAGTCTCTTATAAACCAAGTTGAATTAGACCAATACAAGTTAGAATCAGTGTTTAATAAAATAAATAACTATTTAGATTCTTATACAATAAAAGATAAAGTTATACAATTAGATAAAATATATGATAAAATAATTTTTGGAATAGAAAATAATTTAAAATTAGAAGATGAAAAATTAATAAAGGTTGGAGCATTACTTCATAACCTAAGTCCATTAGCTACTATGGACAGAGGTTATAGTATAGTTCAAAAAAACGGAAAAGTAATAAATAGTATAAAAAGATTGAAAACTGAAGATAACATAGATATAGTATTAAAAGATGGAAATTTAGAATGTATAATAGATAAAATTGAAAATAAAGAGGTATAATATGAACTTAACCTATGAAGAAGCTTACAAAAGATTGGAGAGCATTTTAAATGAGCTAGAATCTAAGAATGCTAGCTTAGATGAATCTTTAAGCTTATATGAAGAAGGAATTAGTCTTTATAAACATTGTAATAAGCTTTTGGATGATGCCAAATTAAAAATAAGTAAATTTAATCAATTAGGAATAGAAGAGGATTTTAGAATAGAGGAGGAATAAAAGTGGAATTTAAACAACATTTAAAAGAAAAAGCAAGTTTTATAGAAGATGTACTTAAAGAATATATGCCAAAAGAAGAAGGTTATCAAAAAACTGTTATTGAGGCTATGAACTACAGCTTGAGCGCTGGAGGTAAGAGATTAAGACCAATACTTACATTAGAAGCCTGTAAGGTAGTTGGAGGAAATGAAGAAGAAGCTATACCTTTTGCTATTGCAATTGAAATGATACATACATACTCACTTATACATGACGACTTACCAGCTCTTGACAATGATGATTTAAGAAGAGGAAGACCAACAAATCATAAGGTATATGGAGAAGCAATGGGAATTTTAGCAGGAGATGCTTTACTGAACTATGCTTTTGAAGTTATGCTTGCAGGTTCAATAAATAAAGAAAATCCAGAAAAATATCTAAAAGCTATAAATGAAATTGCTAAAGGTGCTGGAATATATGGAATGATAGGTGGGCAAGTAGTAGATGTAGAAAGTGAAAATAAACAAATTGAAAAAGAAAAATTAGATTATATACATATGAATAAAACTGCGGCAATGATGGTTGGATGTATGAGAGCAGGAGCAACTATAGGTGGAGCAAATTCAGAACAAATGGAAGAAATAACTAAATATGCAAAAAATATCGGATTATCATTCCAGATAGTAGATGATATACTAGATATAGTAGGAGATGAAGCAAAATTAGGGAAAAAAGTTGGAAGTGATATAGAGAATCATAAATCAACATACCCATCTCTTTTAGGATTAGATAAATCTAAAGAAATTGCACATAATTTAATAGATGAGGCAAAGAAGAGTATAGAAAAATTATCTGACAATGTAGATTTTTTAAAGGGATTGGCTGAATATATAATAGATAGAGAATATTAAAATATACAGCTAAAATCGAGGAGGGAAAAATGGACTTTTTTTCGGAGATTTTTAACAATGGGGCTTTGGGAATAAGTCTTATTGCTTGTTTCTTAGCACAATTCATAAAGATATTTACTGGGAAGGGAAAGAGAATTGAGTTTTCAAGAATACTCATTTCAGGAGGTATGCCTAGTTCTCATAGTTCTTTTGTTACAAGTTTAGCTACAGTGGTAGGTATTGAAAAAGGGTTTAATTCTACTGATTTTGCTATAATTACTGTGCTTGCACTGATTATAATGTATGATGCAGCAGGTGTTAGACGTGCTGTTGGTAAACAAGCTACTATATTGAATCAGATGGTAGCAGACCTTCAACATGGAAAGCATATAGAACAGAAGAAATTAAAAGAATTAATAGGTCACACACCACTAGAGGTTTGGTTTGGAGCTTTACTTGGTATAGTAACAGCTTTAATATTGATGTAAATTTAAAATTTACAAAATAAAAGGTGAGGATAATATGTATAAATATTTAGATAAAGTAGATTCTCCAAAAGATATAAAAAATATGAGCATAGAAGAAATGGATTTACTTGCAAAGGATATAAGAAAATTTTTAGTAAAATCTGTTTCCAAGACAGGAGGACACTTAGCTTCTAACTTAGGTGTAGTTGAGTTAACATTAGCACTTCATAAAGTGTTTGACAGCCCTAAAGATAAAATCGTATGGGATGTAGGACATCAGTCTTATGTTCACAAAATGGTTACTGGAAGAAAAGATTGTTTTGTATCTTTAAGACAATTCAATGGACTAAGTGGTTTTCCAAAGGAGAGTGAAAGTCCTCATGATATTTTCGACACAGGACATAGCAGTACATCTATTTCTGTGGCAACAGGTATTGCCTGTGCTAGAGATATAAAAAAAGAAAACTATAGTGTTATATCTGTAATTGGAGATGGTTCTATAACTGGAGGTATGGCGCTTGAAGCTTTAAATCAATTGGGATATATAAATACTAATATGATAGTAATTCTTAATGATAATGAGATGTCCATAGATAAAAATGTTGGTGGAATGTCTAAATATCTATCAAGTATTATAAGAAATTCAACAGTTGTTAAAATGACAGATGAAGTTGATAAAATTTTAAATGTTACATCAACAGGTGAAATTTTATCTAAGACTGCACATAGATTTAAGGATAAATTAATATATAGTTTTTCTCCTCAAGATTGTTCATTTTTTGATTCATTAGGTATAAAATATTATGGGCCTATAGATGGTCATAATACTAAAGAATTAATAGAAACACTTAGAAAAGCTAAACATAAAAAAGGACCTGTACTTTTACATGTTATTACAAAAAAAGGAAAAGGATATAAATTTGCAGAGGAACAACCTGATAAATATCATGGAGTATCAAAGTTTGATATAAAGACAGGAGTAACATCTTCTAAAGTTAAGTCTATGTCAACCAGTGTTGGTGAAAAATTAGTTGAGATGGCTAGCAAAAACGAAGAAATAGTAGCAATAACAGCTGCAATGCCATCTGGGACAGGATTAAACTTATTTGAAAGTGCTTACCCGAAAAGATATTATGATGTTGGTATAGCTGAACAACATGCAACAGGGTTTGCGGCAGGTCTTGCAAAAAATGGTATGAAGCCTTATTTTGCTGTATATTCGTCATTTTTGCAAAGAGCATATGACCAAGTTATTCATGATGTATGTATAACAAAAAAACCAGTTACTTTTCTTATAGATAGAGCTGGCCTAGTTGGAAATGATGGTGAAACTCATCATGGTATGTTTGATTTAAGTTACTTAAATTCTATTCCAAATATTGTAGTAATGGCTCCAAAAGATACAAGAGAAATGGAACTTATGATGGATTTATCATTAAAATTGGATTCTCCTTTGGCAATTAGATATCCAAGAGGAAATAGTTACTATCTAAATAAAGGAGAATACAAAGAAATTAAGTTAGGTAAATATGAGATATTAGATGATGGACAAGATACAGTCATACTTTCTATTGGAAATATGGTGAAACATGCTCTAGAAGCTAAAGAAATATTATTAGAAGAAGGTATAAATCCAACAATAGTTAATGCTAGATTTTTAAAGCCAATGGATGAAGAGATGTTGCATGCTTTATTTAAGAATCATAAAAATGTAGTTACAGTAGAAGATAATGTTATTACTGGTGGGTTTGGAAGTAGAATAAGTAAATTTATTATAGATAATGGATATAAAGTAAATATACTTAATATAGCAATACCAGAAGAGTTTATAAAACATGGCAATGCAGATGAACTATATAATTTTGTAGGATTATCGCCAAAGTGCATTGCTGATAAAATAAGAAAGTTAGTATAAATAATATTGATTCAATTTAATATAAAATTTAAAATTTGTCACTTAGAATAAATATCGAGTGTGTTACTTTAAGCTACTTTAGTCAATATTAAAGTAGCTTTTAACAGAAAGGTAATTTTATGAAGAAAAGAATAGATTTATTGTTAGTAGAGCAAGGACATTTTGAGAGTAGAGAAAGAGCTAAAAAAGCAATAATGGCTGGGCTAGTTTTTGTTGATAATCAAAGATGTGATAAGGCAGGTACAGAAGTAAAAGAGGAGTGTGCTATAGAAGTAAAAGGAAATCCAATACCATATGTTAGTAGGGGGGGGCTAAAGCTTGAAAAAGCAATGAAAAACTTCGACTTAACTATTGATGGAAAAGTGTGTATGGATATAGGAGCATCTACAGGTGGTTTTACAGACTGTATGCTAAAAAATGGAGCTATAAAAGTATTTTCCATTGATGTTGGTTATGGTCAGCTTGCGTGGAAATTGAGACAAGATGATAGAGTTGTTTGTATGGAAAGAACAAACATAAGAAATGTAACAATAGAAGATACAAAACAATTTGCAGATTTTGCATCAATTGATGTATCTTTTATATCATTGAAACTAGTACTTCCAAAAGCAAAAGAATTAGTTATTCATAATGGAGAAATTGTAGCCTTGATAAAACCTCAATTTGAAGCAGGAAGAGAAAAGGTAGGCAAGAAAGGTGTAGTTAGAGAAAAATCTACACATATAGAAGTTATAAAAATGATTTCTGATTTTTCAGTACAAAATGGATTTGAAATTTTAGGGTTGGATTTTTCTCCAATTAAGGGTCCAGAAGGAAATATAGAATATTTAATTCATTTAAAAAATGGAAATGAAGGATATGAATTTGATAGTGATATGTATGACAAAAAAATAGTAGAAGTTGTTGAGGCTTCTCATAATTTAGAGAAATAGAATAAAAGGGGGCTTAGACTTGATCCTCGAATTATATATGAAAAATTGTGCCTTAGTTGAAGAACTAAGGCTGGGTATTGATAAAAACTTAAATATACTTACAGGTGAAACTGGTTCAGGAAAATCTATAATAATAGATGCACTTGGGCTTTGTCTAGGTGAGAAATATGATAGGTCTTTTTTAAGAAAAGGTACAGATAAGGGACTTGTTGAAGCTATATTTTTCTCAGATAACGTATATCTAAAAAAAGTATTAGATGAAAATGATATAAGTATAGAAGATGATAATTTATTGGTTATAACTAGATTGATATATTCAGATGGGAAAAGTACTGCTAGAGTAAATGGAAGGACTGTTAAAGTATCTTTTCTAAAGGAAATTGCATCTACACTTATAGATATACATGGTCAACATCAAAATCAAGCTTTATTCAATAAGGATACACACTTAAAATTTCTAGACTTATTTGGAGAAAATGAACTAGATAAGTTTAAAGCTGATTATAGAAAAGTGTATTACAAATATAGTGAAGTAAAAAGAGCTTTGAATTCTTTAACAGAAAATAAGGATGATATGCAGATTCAACGAGAAATAGATTTATTAAGATTTCAAATAAATGAAATTGAGGCTGCAAATTTAAATAAAAATGAATATGAAGATTTATTAAAGCAAAGAGATGTGTATAGAAATAGTGAAAAGATATATAATAATTTAAACTTAAGTTATAGTAAATTACATAATGGTGAGTATAATGTCATTGACTTGATAGGTATTGCATCTAAAGAGCTTAATGATATATCTAAATATGACAGTGTTTTAAGTGAATACAGTGAAACTATAGAAAGAATAATGTATGAACTACAAGATATATCTAGTGATATAAGAAATTACAAAGATAATATAGATTTTGAGCCTTATGAATTGGAACAGATTGAACTTAGAATTGATGAGATTAATAACTTAAGAAGAAAATATGGAGATAGTATAGAAGCTATATTTGAATATTATGAAAAGACAAAAGATAGATTGGATGAGATATTAAATAGAGATGAAAGAGTTGAACAACTAAAAAATCAATTGATAAAAATAGAAGAAGAGCTAAAAATAAAAGCCATCAAATTGACTAAAGCAAGAAATAAAGTGGCAATTCAATTAGAGGAAATACTTCTTGATGAACTAAAAAGTTTAAATATGAAAAATGTAATGTTCAAAGTTAATTTTGAAGAAAGTTCATTTACCATAAATGGAATAGATGATATTGAGTTTATGATATCTTTCAATTTAGGGGAAGATATCAAACCTATATATAAAGTTGCATCAGGTGGTGAAATGTCTAGATTTATGTTGGCATTTAAGACTATATTGGCTGATATAGATGATATAGATACTTTAGTGTTTGATGAAATAGATACAGGGATAAGTGGTATAGCTGCACAAATTGTTGGTGAGAAATTGAGTGATATAGCAAAGAAAAAACAAATAATATGTATAACTCATTTACCTCAAATTGCTGCAAATGCAGATACTCATTATTGTATAGAAAAAGATACTTCAAATAATAGAACATTTACAAATGTCAAGAAATTAAATCAATCTCAAAGAAAAAATGAAATTGCAAGACTTATAGCAGGTAATAATATAACAGAAAAAACTATAGAACATGCAAGCGAAATTATTGAAATGGCCAAAAAAAGTTAGGGAAAAAGTTTATTTTAAATAGATGTAGAGAATATTTTATCTGAATACTTTACATCTATTTTTTATGATGAAAGTATTTTAAAATATTTAATCTGGATATCAAAAATAAATAAAAATTATAATTTAAATAAATCTTGTATAAACT
>NZ_JAGWCT010000063.1:0-24048 GCF_020657815.1 Clostridioides sp. ZZV15-6597
GACTAAAATATAATCAAATTGATTTAAAAATTATATTAAAAGAAGATACTATTTATATAATAAAAAATAGCACTCCCCTAAATAGGAAATGCTCATTTCTTAAGATTATTTTTGATTTTCTAGTATATCATTTAAGGCATCATATGTGAAATTTATTATTTCACCACAGCTTACTTTATTTTTTTTCAATGAAGCACATATTTCTGTACTGTATTTGTCCCTTACTTTATTCATTAATTCTCTTGAATACTTTCTTGCTATATTTTCATCTAAATTATTATTTCGTCCATTTAGATACCCTATTATAACAACTGCTGCATTTACAGCTCCACAAACACTCCCTACAGTAATTCCAACCCCCATACCACTTCCTATTGAAATTGGTATATCTGTTTCATGTTCTTCATTATAAGATTTTATTAATGCTTCTGCACAAGTGTATCCTTGGTTATGATATATTGATGGTCTTGTCATTTTTATACTTCCTTTCAATTTTTATTTTAACTTATAATACTTTTTCATTTGTAGAATCATCTTTGTTATATCTTAATATTATATATTTTTATTATATCCTAAATTTACTTTTATTTCTGTGACTTAGTCACATACTCTATCTTTATACCTCATTAAGACTTAATTTAATAAAAAATAAATTTAGAACTTAAATAAAAGCAATCTTATAAGTATTACTTTTTAAATTTAATCCACTGTACATTTTGCCTATCTTTGTACTTTATCTATCTTTAAAAACAATCTCTATAAATAATACATATAAACATTTATATTACTATATCTTACCTATATACTTAATTTTGATATTTATTACATTAAATTCTGAAACATTTATTATGCTTTATTAAATTAAGTAATGCATTAATGGGTTTAATTCTTTGTATTTAAACAAAAGATTTGCTAAAATAAAAATAAGCAATAATACATAAATTAAACCCTAAGGAGGTTAGCAAATTGAAAAAAATACTTATAACAGGTGCATTAGGACAAATAGGCTCAGAATTAACAATCAAGCTAAGAAATGAATATGGAGAACAAAATGTAATTGCTAGCTCAAGAAGAATAAAAGAAGGAAATCCTGTATGTGAATCTGGTATATTTGAAATATTAGATGTCACAGATAAAAATCGATTCTTTGAAATCGCAAAAAAGTATGATGTAGATACTATAATTCATCTAGCTTCTCTGCTTTCTGCAGTTGCAGAAAGTAAACATTTAGAAGCTTGGAATTTAAATATGAATGGATTGATAAATGGTCTTGAAGTAGCTAGAGAATTGAATTGTAAGTTTTTTACACCTAGTTCAATAGCTGCATTTGGTGAAAATTCGCCAAAAAACATGACTCCTCAAGATACACTACAAAGACCTAATACTATGTATGGTGTCACTAAAGTTTCTGGTGAATTACTATGTGATTATTATCATTCAAAATTTGGAGTGGATACTAGAGGAGTTAGATTTCCTGGTCTTATTTCTTACGTTACTCCTCCTGGTGGTGGAACTACAGATTATGCAGTTGATATATATTATGAAGCATTAAAAAATAAAAAATATAAGTCTTACATAGCAAAAGGTACAAAAATGGATATGATGTACATGCCTGATGCCATTCAATCTATAGTAGATTTAATAGAAGCTCCAGCCGAAAAACTTATTCATAGAAATGCTTTTAATATCACCGCTATGAGTTTTGCTCCTGAAGAAATAGCTGATTCTATAAAAAAATATATACCTGATTTTACAATAGAGTATGATGTAGACCCTGTAAGACAAGGTATAGCTGATTCTTGGCCTAATTCATTAGATAGTAGCAGTGCTGTAAATGAATGGAATTTTAAAGCTAATTATGATTTAGATAAAATGACTAAGGATATGCTAGAAAAATTATCAGAAAAAGGAATTGGCAAATAACAAATTAAGAATTTAGTACCAAAAAATTCAGAAAATAAAACATCTTATCTTTATGATTCTATTTTATAAATCTTCACTTTTATATAGCTTTTATTCTCTGAAAATATAAAAGTTTTTACTTTTAACATACAACAAACTATTATTTATAAGCATATTAGTAGTTTTCTAATATGGATTAATCATATAAAAATAAACAGAAAGGAAAAAGCTACTATTGCAAGTATAATAAAAAAACTTAATCAAATTTTACTATACTTTGCATATTATAATACAAGTAGCAGGTGTTAATGTTGCTAAATTTAAGAGAAATTAGAGAAGAAATAATTAAAGAATATATAGGGAATAATTTAATCTCTGAACTTACAGAAGAGTTAAAGAATATTCTTATAGCTGATTTAAAATCTAACCCATTTAAAAGTAATATTGAACTCAGTATAATACCCGCAAATATAGAAATATTTAAAAAAATAGAAACTAAATTGATAGAAGCTAAAGTTAATCTAAAAATAGGTTGGGAAAGAATACTTATAAATTCTATCTTAAAAGATTCCTTTGATTTAAATTACGAAATAAATAAAAGTTGTAATGAGCCTTTGATGTTCAGAATCATTATATCGATTGATTCTTATGACGCTTAATCTCATTAAATAAATATCTATGAGGATGTGCTTTTAATTTATGAAATACAAGTTATTTATAGACTTTGAATTTAATATATTAGATGATAATAAATACAAGCTAGAATATAGTGGAGCTGAGTTGATTTCCATAGGTTGTGTTTTGGTAGATAATGACTTTAATATAGTTGATGATTATTATTCTTTAGTTAAACCAAAATACAATGAATTACTTTCATCTAAATGTAAAAAACTCACTAAATTAAACCAGTTAGAAATTGATAATGCTCATAATCTTTTATATGTTATGGATGATTTTTGCAAATGGTTTAAAAAATTTAGTGATGTTACAATATATAATTGGGGTAATTTTGATATTGCTGGTCTTCTAAATTCCTTTAGAGTATATAAATATACGGGTATCTGCTTAGAGTTATTCAATATGATGATTGATATTCAACCTTTTATATCTCAGCATATTACATACAAAAATAGAATCTTATCTAAGCAACTATCTTTACTAAATATGAAAAAGATTTTTTCTGTAGAGGGAGAAATTAAACATAATTCACTTTCAGATGCTATGGATTTAATGAATGTATGTAAATGTTTTTACCTTAACTATCCTAAAGATACTAATATACTTGAAGAATTATACAATAAACTGCCTCCTATTAAAAATCCTTTATATTGTATTCCCTACTTTGAGGATGAAAATTTTGAACTTAAATTTGACAAGACTCCAGAGGATATAATAATGCATCTTAAACAAATATTCAATATATTAAATATAAGTAAAAAAGACATTTATTTTAAAAAAAGAAGTGTATTAGTAAATAATTCTAAAATTATCAGCTTTAAAAACTTATCTTCTTCTTTTAAATTAATAAAGCTCAATGAATTTGAAGAATACCCTGATTTTGTATTGAAATTAGGGGATAAAAAGAATTTTGTTGAATCTGTAGTTAAGATAAATAAAAGTAATAGAAAATCTATAAAAAATTTAATATTGAGACTATCAAGAGTACCTTAAATAATTGAATTCAATTGTTTAAGGTATTTTTTATAATCTGAATTAATTTTTTTATATAGGATATACTAACTTAGTGTAAATATTTTTTAAAGGAGTAATTGATAGATATGACAGTTGTATTAATAAGAAGTATTATATTATACATAACAGTGTTGATTGCACTTAGAGTCATGGGAAAAGGTGAAATCGCTGAGATGAACTGTTTTGACTTGGTCATAACACTTTTAATTGCAGAAGTTGCATCCGTCCCAATGGAAAATAATAATATACCAATTATAAATGGCGTTGCAGCAATAACTGGCCTTGTAATTATGCAGACTCTAATTTCATTTTTATCCTTAAAAAGTAGAAAATTAAGTTCATTTTTATCAGGTAAACCTTCTGTCTTAATTGACAAAGGAAAGATTGTATATAATGAACTTAAAAAAGAAAGAGTTAGTATAGATGAGTTGTTAGAGCAATTGAGAATTCAAGGCTACTTCAACCTAAAAGATGTACAATATGCTATTTTAGAGACTGATGGTAATTTAAGTGTAGTTCCAGCATCAAGTTACAATAGTACTCCTCCAAGAGCTTTTAATCATTTGCCAATTCCACTTATATTGGATGGTAAAATAATAAATAAAAATCTTGATATGGCTGAAAAAGATACTAACTGGTTAATGGGTATCTTAAAGTCTAACCACATAGAAACTTTTAAAGATGTTCTTATTTGTGTTTTAGATGAAAATGACAAAATATTTATTCAAAATAAGAAGGGTGATTAATATTGAAATCTGCAACATTTGTTATACTATGGGCTGTTTTATTTATGCTATTTGGATTTTATGTTAATAATAAATTATATGATTTTACAGAGGACTATAAAAGTAATATGTCTATCTTAGAAAAATCTATAGTAGATGAAGATTGGGAAAAAGCTCAAAAAGAAGCTGATTCTATATCTACTAGATGGTCTAAAGAAAGAAATCATTGGTATAAAGTTTTAAATCATGAATACTTTGATGAAATAGGTCTAAAATTTAATATTCTTGATAAGGCAATTTATACTGAAAATAAATTAAAATCTTTAGAAGAAGTTGAAAGTATAAAAACATATTTAGGAAATATTGTTGAAAGTGTTAAGTTCGATATAAATTATATATTTTAACAATCACAAGTAAGGATATAGATAAAGTAATAATTCTATATCCTTTTTCTACATTCAAAATATAATCAACTTTGCAATAATTTAGTTGCTATTTTTTATCCTATTTTACAATTTTCCATATTTGTTTACTTATATTTTACTATTATCAGAATAAATTTTTAGAGCTTCTCCAATGAATTTAGATGCCCCTTTACCATATTTCTTATCATTTACTTGTATATAAATAGAATTTTGTAAATAAAGTTCTGCTAAATAATCTAAATTATTCTCTCCTTCATCTATCTTGTAAAATTCATTACTTCTGTTAGTTTCATACACTATATCTTCAACAATATCTTGAATTTCCTTTGAAGATGGATTTTTACTTAAGTCTGCTACAAGTTTTTCATATAACATATTTATTTTGGGCTGTTTATTACCTAAATAATGCTTCAAAACTTCGCCAATAAATTTACATGCTCCATTACCATACTTTTTATCAACTTCTTTTATCCATATGGGATTTAGTAAATAATTTTGTACCATGCCATACCAATTATCATCTCCATACTCCATATTAAAAAGTTCATAATCTTTCTTAGATGTATCTGTTATCTCTTTAGCAATTTCTTGAAGTTCTTTTGATAAAGGATTTTTACTTAAATCTGCTACAAGTCTTTTATACAGTTCTTTTAATTTTGGATGATTGTCCTCCAAACAATCTTTTTTAAATTCATCAAATTGTTCTGCTAAAGTTAATATATCACTATTAAAATTCTTCTTTATAGCCTCAGCATATTTCTCAATACTTCCATATTTTTTTATAGCCATTTTAGCAATTTCATCTTCTTTAGATTTAAACGTCTCAATATGCTCATTATATTTCTCTACACTACCATAAGTTTTGATTATTTTATCTTCATGCTCTATTTTAAATTCCTCTAATACTTTAAAATATTCACTCATGTCAAATCCTTTGAAGTTCACTATATTTTCCCCTTTTAAAGTTTTGTCTATAATTTCTATTAGACTATCCAATCTTTTACGTTTTATAATAAGTAGCTTTTTTTGACTTTCTAGAGCATGCATTTTATCAAAGTATGGGCTTAACATTATATCTTTAACCTCTTTTAAAGGTATCTCAAGTTCTTTAAAAAATAAAATTTGTTGAAGCGTTTCAATAGCTTCATCATCATAAAGCCTATACCCTACTTCTGTAATTTCACTTGGCTTTAATAAGCCTATTTCGTCATAGTAATGTAATGTGCGCACACTTATTCCTGTCAAATCTGAAACTTGTTTTACTGTTCTCATTGCCTCACCTCAAAATTTTATTTTATAGCTACAAATATTAATAAATACTTATATACCTATCAGTATTTATTAATATTTTCAAACTATGTTTTCATATTACAATATGACGTGGTGTTAGGGTCAACACTTTATAAATATATAATTTGATTTTTTGAACTCATTTCATATTTAAATTTTGATTATCTAGCTAATACACTTTTATTAAAAAAGAAATCTTATTCTATATTCATATACCTAACATTAAGTATCCAGCTTTCATTTGTTTCAAAATTTCAGAAAATAGCAAAGAAAGTTTTTCAGTCTCATCAACCTTATTCGATAAATAATCTATTATTATATTAGATATTTTTTCAATTATGATTGAACTTTCTTCAAAAATCTCTGCTACTTGTACCCAACAGTCATTTTTGTATTCAGTTCCAATACACTTAAGCATCTTGCTCATTTTATCAAAACCACCTTTAAATTCAACACTATCTGGTTCTTCAATTCCTTTGATTGCATTTGGAATAGTTGGTACCGTTCCAAAAAGCATAACCATATTAGCTAAAATCCTATCATAGTCATCTTTTTCCAATTCGTGTTTCCATTGTGGCAATTCTTTAATAAACTTTTCAAAACCTTTGTATCCTAAAAAACCTGTAGATGGATTTAAAAACATATCCCGCTTTATAGCAAGTGCTTCTTGGGCAATCTGATATTTATTCTTTGAACTATTCATTCTAACTGTACAAATTGTATTTGCTTTGCTTAATCCAGGATAACTACAATTCATACATTCACATAGTTCATCATAAGAAAGAGAAAGTAACTCAGTTCTCCCACAATCATATAAATATATTCTCTCTGCCATATCATCATACCCTACCATAAGCACATAATGAAAAGGAATATGCTCCTTATGATATAATTTTTCATAATATGGCAGATAATACATATCTAAAGCTCCTAAAACAACTGGATAACCAGAATCAATTTCTGATTTTGCTTTTTTTAAAGCTTGTTCATACTTTTTAAACTCATAGTGTTTATATTCAAAACCAACAATAGGTGCTAAAAATTCATACATTTTTTTGGTTCTTCCATCTCCCAAAGCAACCATTCTCTTTAATTCTTTTTTGTTTGTCCTCAGATAACAAAATGAACCAAAACCTGCTAATAAAAAGAAAAAATCATTTGGCAGAGATTCATCCATTTTATTCATATATATATCTTCTATACCATTCCACATACATTCATAATCATGCGAATGGTGTTTTATTTCAATTATTTTCCTCATTTAATCTACCTCCGTTTATAAATAATTTCATTATGGAATTAATAGTATTTTCATAAATTATATCTTTATAATTTCAAATGATATGCTTACTACCTTCTACTATGCGCAGCTTTTGCATGTAGATTTTTAATTAAACTTAGTATAAACCCTCTTATAATGTGAGAGTCAATAGCAAAATTCAAAAATAAGTATTCATATTGTGTAACTTATAAGAAAATCATACTTTTAATGCTTACAAATAAATAGGAAGTGTTGAAGAAAAATAAGTTTTAAAATTTCTTATATTGTAATAACTAAACTGTTACAAATTGTATAATGTAATAATTTTATATAAATATATAAAAAAGAGTATATAAAAAACTAAAAAACATTTCTTATATACTCTAATAATTTCAATTTACTATATTCTATTATTTACCAGCCTTCATAGCTCTAATTTTCAATGGTAAAGTAAATAAATTAATAAATCCTTCTGCATCTTTATGGTCATAAAGTTCACTATCTCCAAAAGAAGATATTCCTTCATCATAAAGTGCATTTTCAGTAAATATTCCAGCAGGTTTTATGTTACCTTTGTAAAGTTTAACTTTTACTGTTCCTGTAACATTATCTTGAGTTTGTTCCATAAATGCATCTATAGATTCTCTTAATTTACAGTACCATAATCCATTATAAATAAGTTCTCCATATTTGTAAGATACCATTTGCTTAAAGTGTAGTGTATCTTTATCCAAAGTAGCACTTTCTAAAATATTGTGTGCTTCATAAAGAATTGTTCCGCCTGGAGTTTCATATATCCCTCTTGATTTCATACCAACAAGTCTATTCTCAACTATATCTATAACTCCAACTCCATGCTTACAACCAAACTCATTTAATTTATGAATTAGTGCCACTGGAGATAATTCTTCCCCATTTATCTTTTTAGGCACACCTTTTTCAAAATAAACTTCTACATATTCAGCTACATCACATGCATCCTCAGGATCTACACATTGTTTATATACATCCTTTTTGTGTTCATTTTGTAGATGTTCTATGTCTCCACCTTCTGTTGATACATGCCAAAGGTTAGCATCTACTGAATATATTTTAGCTTTAGTTGCTGTTACTTTTATATTGTGTTTCTCAGCATAATCTATAGCATCTTCTCTTGATTTTATATCCCAGATTCTCCAAGGAGCTATAACTTTTATAGTTGGGTCAAGAGCTGCAATTGTAGCTTCAAATCTAACTTGGTCATTACCTTTTCCTGTACATCCATGGCATATATATTTTGCTCCTTCTTTATGAGCAACTTCAACTAATTTTTTAGCTATTATAGGTCTTGCTAAAGAAGTTCCTAATAAGTATTTTCCTTCATATTTTGCTTCTGCTTTTACAGCTTTAAATATAGTTTCAGTCACAAACTCTTCACTTATATCATCTACATAAGCTTTTGATGCTCCACTTTGTAGAGCTTTCTCATAAACATCTTCCATTTTGTCTTCTTGACCTACATTTCCACAAACAGCTATAACTTCTATATCTTCATAATTTTCCTTTAACCAAGGTATTATAATTGATGTATCAAGTCCTCCTGAATATGCTAATACTACTTTTTCCTTCATTGTTAATTCCTCCCAATTTTAAATTATGATTTTTATATTTTTTTATAGAAACTCTTAATATTGAATGACTTTAAAAATGTAGATTCTTATAAAATCATTTTAATACTAAAAAAACCCCTCAGTATTTTTAAATACTAAGAGGCGAAATATCCGCGGTACCACTCTTATTGATAAACTTAGCTAATCAATCAGTAAATGTACAACTACTAAATACACATTAGTAAATAAATATATTAAAAAACGCCTCTTGGAAAAACCAAGAGACGAAATATATCCGCGTTACCACTCTAATTGATAAGATAAACTTATCCACTCTTTCTCTTAAGGCGAGATTACCTACTAACATACTAAATTCAATTAGTATCCTCCAAAGTTCTTTTCACTAATACTTGTTTGCTAAGCTTCCACCATCCTCAGCTCTCTATAAAATACATAAAAGTTACTCTCTTTTTCATCGGATTTAAATATCAAATTTTTTAGATATCTCTTATAGAATATATAATAGTTTATTTTTCCATTTATGTCAACTATATAATTTATTTTCTTTTTAAAATGTTTTCTCTTTAAGCTTACTCATATTTTACTTTCCAAAGACATAGTCCTTTAGCTGGTGCGGTGTCTGATGACTTACTTCTATCTTTCAACTCAAGCATATACTTAATATCTTGTGGTGCTTTTCTTTTAAGACCAACATCTATCAATGCTCCTACTATTATTCTTACCATATTATACAAAAATCCATTTCCCTCTATATATATTTCTACAATATCATCATTTTCTTTTATATTTATTGAGTAAATTTCTCTTACATTAGATTTTTTCTTAGACTTAGAAGAAGCAAAACTAGTAAAATCATGTTCTCCTACTAAGTACTCACTTGCTTTTCTCATTCTATCTAAATCTAATTTTTTACTTATATGCGCAGCATACTTTCTCATAAAAGGACTGTGATATTTATTATTATCAATCTTATATAAATACGTTTTTGATTTTACATTGTATCTTGAGTGAAATCTTTCATCAACTTCCTCAACAGTTTTTACAACTATATCTTCTGGCAGATATTCATATAGATATTTTTGAATTTTATCTACTGAATCCATACAATTTGTTTTAAAGTTTATAACTTGACCTCTTGCATGTGCTCCCATATCAGTTCTCCCAGAACCAGTTATCTCAATGGTTTCATTGGCCATTTTGCTTAAGACAGACTCAAGCTTTTCTTGTATAGTCATGTCATTATCACCTAATTTTTGATAACCTTTATATCTTGAACCATCATATGCTACTATCATTTTTATATTTCTCATCTTAATCCTCTTTCTAAGAATTTATGCCTGTTTAGCAAATTTATTTTTTATATTAAAAATTATTTTTGTTCCAACGTTCTTTTCACTTTCTATTTTCATTACTCCACCATGAAGTTTTACAATTTCATTACTAATTGCAAGACCTAATCCACTTCCAGCCTTATTGTAATCTTCTTGGAAAAATTTATCTAAAACTTTATTTAAATTTTGCTTTTCTATACCTGAACCATTATCTTCAACTGATATAGTCGTTGTATCTTCATCCTGAGAAGCTACAACTTTTATGTAACCACCCTGACTAGTGAATTTAAATGAATTTTGTATTAAATTTATAAGAACTTGTCTTAGTCTATTTTTATCTCCTTGGATATTTTCTATAAATTCATTTTCAAATTCAAATAAAAGTGATATATCTTTTTCAGCTGCTTTAACTTTCAACTGATTTACAACCCCAACAACTAATCCTTCAACATCAACTATATCAACATGAAGCTTTATCCTATCAGAGGAAAGCCTTGAAAAATCCAATAATTCTTCTACCAACTTTATAAGTCTTTCTGTCTCATCTTGTATAATACCTAGACCTAAATCTAACTCTTCTCTAGTTATACTTTCATATCCTAATGTTTCACTCCATCCCTTTATAGATGTAAGAGGAGTTCTCAGCTCATGAGATACAGAAGATATAAATTCTTCTTTCAATTTTTCACTCTTATCAATTTCATGTGCCATATGTTCAAATGTCTGTGCTAAATCACCAATTTCATCATCTACAATCTTCATATTTTCCAATTTTATATTGTAGTTTCCTACTGCTAATTCGTTTGCAAACTTCTTTAGCTCTCTCAACGGTTTTATCAGAGTCTCAGCAAATTTGAGACTTATTAGTATAGCTATAATAAGTATAAATATTCCTGCCAATATAAGCCATGTAGCTTGCTTTAATATGGCGTTATCTATTCCATCTAATGAAACAGTATATCTAACAACACCTTCTATAATATTATTTACTTTGAGTGGTAAGGAGATACTCATGACATGTTCTCCTGTATCTGGTATTTTATAAGTATATGGTGTTAAATTCTTAGTCTTTACATCTCTTAATGCATTATCTACATCTTCATAATTTGCTTTTTCTTTACTTTTAAATCCATATTGGTCCAATATAACATTTTTATTCTTATCTATTATTGAAATCCCAAATTCTGAATTCTTTGTTAATGGTTGTTTATCAAAAATGTTTTTGACTTTTTTCTCAAAACTTGTAGTTTCCATTGTAATAGCATTATATTCATCAGCATATTTTATTTCAGATTCAAGTAGCTGTTTAACAGAATCATAGTAATAGTTTTGTATATAAAACATGAATAGCCCTTCAAACAGAGTTACCATTATAATAATTATTATAAAATAGTTTTTTATTACTTTTTTTCTCAGACCTTCAAAATGTAACACTATTATTCTTCCTTTCTAAAACAGTATCCATAACCCCAAATAGTTTGTATATATTTTGGTTTTGATGGGTCATCTTCTATTTTATTTCTTATCCTTCTTATATTTACATCTACTATTTTAAAATCATACAAATAATTAGTTCCCCATACCTCATCTAATATCTGATCTCTACTTAATGATTGTTTAGCATTTGATATCAGATATTTTACTATTGAAAATTCTGTTGGAGTAAGTTCAATCTCTTTACCATTCTTAAATAATTTTCTTTTATCTATATCAAGTATAAATGGTGGTGAGACTATTTCACTTGACTTAACATTTGAATCATCTTTTGCAACTCTTCTAAGAAGAGCAGAAACCCTGACTAAAAGCTCCTTTATACTAAATGGTTTTATGATGTAATCATCTGCTCCTGAAATAAATCCTTCTATTTTATCATCTTCTTGAGCTTTTGCAGTAAGCATTATTATACCAACTTGATCAAAATTTTCCCTTATAAATTTACAAACCTCTATTCCACTTATATCTGGAAGCATTACATCTAAAAGAGCTATTGTAATGTCACTTTCTGTTGTCATTTTTTCTATAGCTTCTCTACCTGTACCCGCTTCAACTATTTCATAGCCTTCTCTTTTTAAGTTTATACTGACAAAACTTCTAATTCCAATTTCATCTTCTAGTATAAGTATTTTTTCCTTCATAAAATAAAACCTCCAATTGAGTATAATATTAACCATATATTAATGAGAAATACTCTTTTAATGCGTCTATAGTAATATCTAGCTTATCCATTTCATTTGCATCATTTATAACTAGTAAAAAAGTATATTCATCACTTTCTTGAAGTACAATAGAATTTTGTGTATTTGCACTTTTTCTATCTTCAAGTTTATTTTTACTCTCTACTACTATATTAAATAAATTCTTACGTTCTGAATAATCAAAATAGTAAAATTTAAATACTGCTTTTTCACCAACAAACTCTTGTTCAACAATTATTTTATCCACTAAATTATTTTGCATAAATAACCTAAAATTGTATTTATAATTATAGTATATCTGGCTTATAAATATTAATTTTGAATTAGAACCTTCTTTCCCATTCCATCTGTACCAACTTATATTAGCAGATGCTTTAGAGGTATAGGTATTTCTATTTCCACCAGCAACTATAGGTATCTCTATAATTTTATCTTTATCAACATCATCAACAGGTATGTAGTAAGGTTTAGTAATAGTTTTATCATAATCACTAAATACTTTTTGAATTTTATCATTTTTCATATATAATATCTGTGTGATATAATTATTTTCCTTTAACATGGGAATATCAAGTACAACACCTTTGATGGATGCCGATGAGTTTCCAACAGATGAAGCAACATTACCTAGAGTTATATATAACTCATTTAGATTTTTTACATTTTCAAATTTGACATAATCCTTAACCTTCATAGTTCCATCAAAATTTGCAACAGTTGCAAACATCTCATTAGTTTTATTATTCAAATGAAGCATTAATATATCTATCTTGTCATCTCCATCTATATAACCAATCTTTACTTTTATATCGTTAAAATCTTCTTTATTTTGAATCCAAGAAGCATCTAAATCGTATACTTTTGTGATTTCATTATCCCTTACTTTGTATATATGCATATTAGTTTTATCTTTGGATTTAACAAGTAAAATAACTTCCTTATATCCATCTGAATCCAAATCATAGAAATTAGCATATTCTATTGATTCTCCATTTTCTAAATAATGGTCTCCTAGTACATATTTTTCACCATTGTAACTTAAGGTTACAAAACCTACTTTATTAACATTATTACTTAAATCTTCTTTTTGCTCAAATACTACTAATTCATCAACTCCATCACTATTTAAATCTACCTTATTTATTTTTCCTACCTCTTTTGTATTAGAAGGCAATATCATAGATGAGTCTGGTTTTAGTAGCTGATCTATACCATCGTACAATACTTTTTTTGTATCATCATAGTCAGGTATCTTTGCCAATTGCTCTGGAGATTCAGTTTTAACATTACATCCAGTAACAAATAACATCATTAAGCCTGATACAATAATAAGTTTTAATAACTTCATTTAACTCCTCCTAATCCTACAATCTTAAATTTTTCTCGCAAAAATCTCCTCACAATAGTTAGACGTTTCAAATCCTCATAAGGTTTTACTTATTTTAACAAAACTTTATTATTTTGATAAAACTTATGATAAATATAAAATCTAATTATTATTTCTAGGAGGTTTAGGCCCTGGATATTGGAAAAAGTTAGTTTTTAGCATACCATTATATAGTTTTCTCTTTTTAGCTGCTTTTTGTCCAAATTCATATTCAAATTCTTCATAAGAAGTTATCAGATAATATGACCAATTTTTTAACTTTCTAAATGCATAACCAAGCTCTTTATATAATTGTTTAACACTATCCTTATCTTCTAATCGTTCTCCATAAGGTGGATTGGTAACTATAAATCCAAATTCTTCTTCACTTTTAAACTCAGTTGCATCTCCTACATTAAATTCTATATATTCATCTACACCTGCTATTTCTGCATTTTCTTGAGCTATATCTATACATTCTGCATCTATATCATATCCATAAATTTTAAATTTAGATTCATTGTCTATTTTATTAAAAGCATCTTTTCTTACATCCCACCAAATCTTTTTATCAAGTGTTCTCCATTTTTCTGATATAAATTCTCTATTTAAGCCAGGCGCCATATTTATACCTATCATGGCTGCTTCAATTAATATAGTACCAGAACCACACATAGGGTCTACTAAAGTCCTACCTGCTTTCCAAGGAGTTAAGTAGATAAGTCCAGAAGCTAAAGTTTCTCTTATTGGAGCTTTATTTGCTTTTTCTCTATATCCTCTTTTATGTAGAGCATCTCCAGTTGTGTCTATTGAAAGAGTTACTTTATCTTTGTGTATAAATACAAATATAGGGTATTTTTCTTTATCTTCTTTAAGCAAACCATCCTCTAAATAACTTTTCTTTAAGCTTTCTACAATAGCTTTTTTTACTATAGCTTGTACATCTGGTGTACTGTATAATTTTGATTTTATAGAAGAAGCCTTTGAAATAGGAAATTGCGCTCCATAAGGTATATATTTAGACCAGTTTATCCTTTTTGTATTTTCAAATAATTCATCAAAGCTTTTTGCTTCAAATTCAGCAATCTTAAGATGTACTCTTTCTGCACATCTCAACCACATATTTGATTTTGCTATTCCAAATTCATCAGTCTTATATGTTATTCTTCCATCTTCTGTTTTTATTATTTCATATCCCAAATTAGTAATTTCTCTAGCCAACATTTTCTCCATTCCAAAAAAACATGGCGATATTAGTGTATAGTTTTTCATAAAACCTCCTGTTTCTTATATTAATTATAACGATTATTTATTTTTTAACCTATTTACATATTTAAATTCATACTTCCCATTTGATATCCTGACATATCTAGTGTAACATATTTAAAGCCAAATTCTTTTAATTTAGTGTCAACTTTACTAAAATTGTTATTTTCAAAAAATTTACCTAATTCTTCCTGGTTAACTTCTATTCTAGCTATATTTCCATGCATTCTTACTCTAAATTGAGAAAATCCCAAGTCGGATAAATATTCTTCACTTTTTTCTATTATCCTAAGCTTTTCATCTGTAATTTCAACACCATAAGGAATTCTGCTTGCCAGACATGCAAATGATGGTTTATTAAAAGTTTCTAACTTCATATTTCTTGAAAGTAACCTAATTTCATCTTTCTTTAATCCACTTTCTTTTAATGGACTAATTACTTCTAATTCATTTAGTGCTTTAAGACCTGGTCTATAGTCTCCTAAATCATCTACATTGGTTCCATCTACTATGTACTTTATATTATGTTCCTTTGCGACCTCTTTTATTTTAGTAAATATATATTTTTTACAATGATAACATCTTTCAGCACCATTTTCTTTGAATTCCTTTAAATCAAAATCTTCTATTTTTAATATAATATGTTTAACTCCAAAATCCTTAGTATATTGTTTTGCTTCTTCTATTTCTCTATTTGAGTGCATCATTGCATGAACAGTTACAGCTATAACATTATCTCCTAATGTATCTCTTGCTACTTTAAGTAAGAAATTACTGTCAACTCCACCTGAATAAGCAACTGCCACACTTTCTAACCCAATCAAATTTTCTCTTAATTTTTCTAGCTTTTCTCTTTCCTTCATTAAATCTACCTCCATATCAAGAAAATATGAACTCTAAAACTATTCTTATTTTTTACATACTTAATGATTATAACATATAAAGTATATATTTTAAAAATTAGAATGTCTTTTAAGTATATTAATTATAATATTAAAGTACTTTTATTTATATCTTTATAATTTAAGCATATTACTGTACTACACTATATAAAAACAAAACAGTGTAATACAGCAATATACTTAAAAGCCATGAAGTGTAAGTAGCCTATCTTCATGGCTAAGTTCACGATTTTATTATCATATAATTACTCTTCTTAGTAATATAATTGTAAATTACAAAAAGATACTATCATTAGAAATGTTCTAAAAACTTAAACTTAATACTTATAGTTTACACAGTTCTATATCAATCCCACCAAAAAAGCCATATAGTAGAACCTTGTATTACCTCTTTTAGAGCTCTTAATGTCTCATATCCTTGTACAATAATATCTTCACAGTACAAGATTAATTCTATGCATAAGTTATTAAACATTTTATTATCGCTAGTTATATTTTTTGAAAAATATTGAACTGTGTCACATCCAATTGCTATCGGGTATGCTCCATAGTTTTCGTACCAATATTTTGCAACTGCTATATGCTCTTCATCACTAGGACAATCGTTAAATCCACCAATTGGTATATATGCAAATACTTCGTAAGGTTTAGTTGTTGGGACTTTAGCTATGTAAACTTTGTTATTTTCTTGAAATATATCTATATTTGTAATTGGGTTAAAACTTTTATAGTCACAAAAAGTATCTTCTGAATCTATGAGTTCTTTTATCATCTCTGAAATTTCACTCTTCCTATACTTGAAAAATTCATTTACATCAATTTCATTATATTTTTTCAGACAATACTCTTTGTAGTTCTCAAGAGATCCATACTCTTTATTAATAATATCGATGTTTTCTTTTAGCAATCCTACCTTTTCATCGATAATTATAATTGGTGTATACCCTTTTTCTTTTCCATCTTCTATCATCGTCTCTAATAAATTGTCAATATCAATATCATTGTTCACAGGAACACATTCAAAACCATATAAATCTTCAATACCCATATTTATCTCCTATTCTTTTTAGATTTAATTCTTTTGAAAGTTTTCTTTTTTTGTTGTCAAATTTTTAAATACTATTATTATTTGTAAAACTATAAGTAGAGGTATAATTTGTAAAAAACATTCATATCAAATAAATTTTTCATTTAATTTTTTGTATAAATATAATGTTTTTTATGACAATATCCTCATATAAATATAATATCACAAAACAAATGTTCATGGTTAATAATAAGTAATTTTGTAATAATTCGTTGTAATATTATGTTATTTTAAATAAAATAAATGATATAATTTGTATAAGAAAGGTCATGTTTATTCACATTAAATTTATTTGAGACAAATTTAATGTGGATATTTTTTTAATAGTAACAAATATCCACAAAATAATAAATAATATTATATTTTATTAGACTTTATGTATAGTATAAATTCTAAAAAATCACATGCCAGTTTGCAAGAATTAACAGATTAAAATCAAGATTTAGATTTAATAGTACTTTTATGTAAAAAGATATGTATTTATTTAATATATTAAACTCAGAAAGTACAAGATTCTTCTATCTAATAGTTAATAATTCTATTGATGTGGTTTTAATCTCAATGCTAAATACTAAAAATACTTAAATTTATAGGTGTATCAATTAAAAATTTTAACTAATACACCCATTGATTTCTATTCTTCCTTTAATAAAATATCTTTCCATACATCTTCTTTAAACCCTAACAGTACATTTTTACCATCAAATAGTAGTGGTCTTTTAATAAGCATACCATCACTTACTAATATTTCTAGAAGTTTATCATCTTGCTCAGTCTTTACTACATCTTTAAGACCTAATTCTCTATATTTCATTCCACTTGTATTAAAAAATTTTTTTATATCATACCCACTAATATTATAAATTGACTCTAATTCATCCTTAGTTGGTGGATTTTGAACCATGTCTATATCCTCAAATTTTAAATTATTTTCTTTAAGCCAATTTTTTGCTTTTTTAACTGTAGAACATTTTGTATATCCATATAATTTAATCATTGTAGTAAAACTTCCTTTCTAGTTTTTTATCTTAATATTTATATGCTTATACCCATAATTTGTATATTTTAATCAATTTGTATCATAATTACTCTAAGCTTTCAATAAAATTCTTGAATTTTTATACAATTAAAAGCCATGACAATTTAAAGTCACGACTTTTTTACTACGTTGTTAAATTGAAATTTAGCTACTCTATATTATGCTTATTAGTTGTAGGTTTTTTGTTTTAACTATGTACTCAAATACCAAGTATACCCATACCTATCAAGCACTTCAGCACCACCATCACTTTGATCTGGTGGTGGGTGTGGTAAAAATCCTTGCACAAGCGTACCGCCCTCGGCAAGTTTTACAGATATTTCTTCTATCACTTCTCGAGACGGTAGCACAACACAAATCGCCATTCCAGAAATTACAACAGGCTGGTTTGTATCGGCCCCCATTATACAACCTTCATATTTTGTGAAAGTAACACTTGCGTGCATAACAGGATTGCTTGGGTTGTTATCTAATCGTGCAAACAGAGTTTTTCCACCTCCGAAAGCCTCAGCATAAAAGTTAAATGCTTTTTCACAGGTCCCATTAAATGTTAAATATGGAGTTAGCATGGTCAATATCTCCTCCTTGATACAAAATATAAATTTTATATAATTATACATTAAAATTTATATTTTTCATTGTAAAAATCAGACAAACAATCCTTATTTTTTTATAAAATTTTAATACAAATTTCATTTATAAAAATTTAAACAATTTTTTCTTTTATTTGAATATCCTCAACTATACCATCTTTTATACTTATAATCTTATCTGCAACACTATTTGAAAATACAACATCATGTGTAATTATCAGTATAGTCATTCCCTTATCTTTAAGCCTATTCATTATATTTACTACTTTTTGAATAGTATCAATATCAAGTGCAGAAGTAGGCTCATCAAAACAGAGAACTTTTGGCATTAATGCACAAGACCTAGCTATTGCAACTCTTTGTTGCTGTCCTCCTGACAACTCAAATGGATAGGAATTCAATTTATCTTCCAAATCAACTAGTCTCAAAAGTTCTTTAGCTCTATTTTCAGCTTCCTCTCTAGGAACCTTAAAAACATTAACTGGAGATTCAATTATATTTTCAAGTACTGTCATATGAGGAAATAGATTGAAGTTTTGAAAGACCATACCTATTTTACCACGTATTTTTGCCATGTCTTTCTTATTTTTTATTATTTCATTATCTATTATAATTTCTCCACTATCAAATTCTTCAAGACCATTTATACATCTTAATATTGTAGTCTTTCCTGCACCAGATTTGCCAAGTAAGACACCAATCTGACCTTCTTCTAGTTCAAAAGAAATATCTTTAAGTACTTTATTTTTTTTAAATGATTTATTTAAATTACTGATTTTCAACATATGAAAAACCTCCTCCTATAATTATTGTAGCTTTATCTGTAATAAGAATATTTTTTTTCAAGTAATTCAAATCCCTTAGTGAGTATAGCTACAAATATAAGATATATTGCTCCTGCCTCAAATAGTGGTAACAAACTTGCTTCTCTATTCATTGCTATTTGAGATATTCTTAAAATATCATTTAATCCTAATATATATACTAAAGATGTATCTTTTACCAATGTAATTACTTCATTTGAAATAGGTGCTAGTATTCTTTTAAAAACTTGTGGAAATATGATTCTCTTGTACATCGTAAATTTATCAAACCCTAGTACTTTTGAAGCTTCATATTGACCTCTATCTATTGATTGTATTCCACCTCTAAATATTTCTGCAAAGTATGCTGCATAATTTAAGAAGAAAGCTACTATTCCAGCTGTAAATCTGTCAAACACAATTCCTATAAGAGGTAAACCATAGAATATTACTATCATTTGTAAAAGTAAAGGTGTTCCTCTCATTATTAATATATAACATTGTGTAATACCACTTATTAATTTATTTTTTGATAATCTTAAAAATGCAACTCCAATCCCCAATGGAATTGATACTATCAATGTTATACAAAACATTGCTATAACTATTTCTAAACCTTGTAACATGCCTTTAGTGCCCCCTTCTTAACAGCTAACTTATCTTTTATTTAAACCACTTATCATAAATTTTGTCAAAAGCTCCATCTTTTTTCATTTCTTGTAATGTTTCATTTATTTTCTTACAAAGTTCTGGATTTTCTTTAGATGTTGCTACAACATAATCTTCTAATCCAAAATCTTCTTTTAATACTTTATATTTATCTTCACCTTTTTGTCCCATATAGTATCTAATTAAAACTTCATCACCAACAACTGCACTAGTTCTACCTATTTCTAAGTCTCTAAGTGCTTTATCATAAGTATCATAAAGAACTGGAGCTCCACCCTTTAAGCTATTCATAAAATCTTTATCTTTTTCTACTGCATCAAGAGCTGTTGAACCTTGTTGAGTTCCAACTTCTTTATCTTTTAAATCAGCTTTTGTATTTACTTTTGAATCACTTAAAGTAACTATTATTTGTTTATTTTGTAAATAAGGTTCTGTATATGATACTATTTTCTTTCTCTCATCTGTTATAGAATATCCATTCCATAATACATCTACAGTTTTTGAATCGTTTAACTCTGTTTCTTTCATTGACCAATCTATTGGTTGAAATTTAACTTCCATTCCAAGTCTCTTAAATGTCTCTTTTGCTAAATCAACATCAAATCCCACTGTTTCTCCTTTTTCATCTAAAAATCCCATTGGTACAAATGTATTATCAAATCCTACAATTACCTCTTTTTTTGATGTATTTGAAGTATTTTTATCCTTTTCATTATCTGATTTTGAACAACCTGCCATTCCACTTACTAAACCTAACATAATTGTAAATAATCCTAATTTTTTTAATATATTTTTCATAATATTCTCCCTCATCTTTTAAATTTTTAAATATTTTGATTATTTTAGAAAAAATGTATCTGTTGCAATATAATTTTCTGCGCGCTTAAAAAATTATATTAAAAAACTCCCGTCTCTAGCTATTGCTAGAGGACGGGAGTTAAATCTCGTGGTTCCACCTCTGTTCATTAATGCCTCACGACACTAACCTCTTTAAGTACAATAAAATTATACTCTAGCACTATAACGGGTGCAAGGATACCGGAAAGCTCCTAATAAAGTATTTTTACTCTTTCAGAGTCCTGCTCAAAGATGTGTTCAAAGTAAAATCTATTGCTCCTCTCACCAATCGGAAACTCTCTGTTTAAGATTACTTACTTTTACTATTTCTTTTCGTAGCATTTAATGTTGTTTTGAATTATTATTATGATATTGATTTTATATCATAAGGTAATATCTGTCAATATATATTTTAAAATAAATATAAAAATCTAATTCCAAGGCACAACTTCCACCTCACCATAACATCGTTCTACCAATCTATTAGAATACTCTCCTTTATATCCCAAAATAAAAAGCAAAACAAGCTCAATATATCTTGTTCCAATTGAAATTATATTCCAAATGTCTTCAACTTCTAATGTAGCTCTATGGGCTTTTCTACTTGGATGAACTATACTATTTCTTAAATAAATAATTAAATCTATTCCATCATCAAACTTCTTTTTTATCATATTGTCAAATATATCTAACTCATATTTACCATATGGTATCTTACATATATCAAGTAGAAGTCTGATATTTTTAGATGCCAAATTATGGTCAAAAGTTTCATCTGTAAGCACCTTATTCTGCTCTACTAGCATTACATATGACAAAGTTTCAAGTGCAATCTGTACAGATATTATATTATTTTCCATAGTCACACTTCCAAGAGACTCTATATACCAATCAACAACACTCTTTATCGCAGAACCATAATAAAAATCTTCTAATTTTTTACACATGAGACTTATATATTTTTCCATATTATGATAATTTGACAGCGTATCTGACCATGTTGGTACATATCTAAAAGGTGTTATTTGATTCTCATTCCAAATTCTATAAACTTCATTACCATTTCTATATCCTTTTGCCAAACAAAATCCAACATATCTTCCACACATAAAACTCAAGGCTGTTGCTATTCTATCTAAAAGATTTATTGTATTATTAGTTCTAAAAATTTTACCATCTTTTCTTCTAATCCTACCTATATGAGTTATTATTGCTCCAGATTTAGACCTCAAATCTGACTTTAATTCTTTTCTATAATCATACCGTTTATCTATAGTAACAACATAATCATTTATATCAAATTCAATCCTACCTGCATATACTTTATCATTGTATTTTATAAGTTTTCCAGGTATTTTATCTAAGTTTATTATATTAAAATCTACATGTTCAACATAAGAGTTTTTAGATTTTATACAATCATCATTGATATATCCTTCTATGCCAAAATCACTTAGAGTATTTATTGTTATAGAAATAATCTTATAACCATAGACCTCAAGAATAGCATTATCATAATCCAAAACTAAGTTATCATCTTCATTTTCTATATCTTCAATGCAACCTATATCTGCTTTAAAATTTATGGATATTGGAGGTGTCATTTTATAATAAATTTTTCCATTACATCTATATTTCTTATCTAAATATATGCAAAATCTACCTTCATAGATACTAATATCTTCATTGATATCATAGCTTAAATATGGTGATGTTATAGCATCATCAATTGCTTTCATTTTTGTTCCCACCTTTGCTTTTGTATAATAACATGGGGATTTCAGTTCTTTTTTATTTAGTAAAACCCAATCTATTATATAATTCAATATATTATTTTTATTAATTATGTATTTTATAATTTCTTATAAAAACAGTATCATCGTTTGTTAGACACATTATGTATTTTTAAATTTTTTATTTATTAATAATACCTAAAGTGGATTGTAAGAAATCATTTTACTACCAAAGCTTTTATTCATTTAGATATTATCATTCATATATATACATTGTCAAAGAAAACATTTAATTTATCAAATATTTTCTTTAACAATATATTATCTATAATTTTATAAATAATACATTTAACAAACTGAATCTATTTCATTGAATGATTTTTCAAAATAAAAATGATAGCTTTAATTTGTTATTTCAAAACTACCATTAAATTATGTATATTCTCTTTTAACATATAAAGCTTTTACTCATTACAACAATTTTTACTACTTTTATTTAGTCTATATATTCAAGCATATTATAATACTCATAAAATTAGAACCCAATATTCAATCAAACTTTTACCATCCTTATCAACTACATCCTGTATTGTTTCTAAATTAGTTTTCATAATGCCTCCTTCTAGTATGATTGTACATAATTCTGTCTTAGCTGTTTTCACATTTCTTGCTATTGTCAAAAAAATTAATCCCTAATGATGATATCAACTGGTAAAATTTAGATAATATATCTTTACTCAAGATTAGATAAAGTATTACTTATATCCTTTTCTACTAATGGTTTCATATTATCATTATAAATACTTATATCTGCATTACTTAATTCCCTTCTTATACGATGAATAAGTTGTTTCTTATATTTTGTAATATTAGGTAATGACTGAATAAAATTTCTCGCCACAGAAGGCTTTTTATCCACTATGTGACTTAGTATACTATCTATATTCATTTCAATTTTATTATCAGTATCCCACTTAGCATTTGCAACTATTAATGACAGTCCTCTTGTACGAATATATGAACTTTCATTATTAATCATCTCTAGAAAATAATCAAAGAAACAGTATGTAATGTTTGATTTTTTGCTTTCATTTTCTAGAAATAAAAAAGTTTTATATGCTTCAGTGTGATTTTTTGAACATAAGTCATTAATAAGCAAATCAATATTTTCCAATACTTTCATCTCCTTTGTAACAAATATTTATTTAAGCTGAGTATAACATAACAAAAAATAAATAGAAATAATTGCTGACTCATATACAAATCTGACGCTGCCGACTATACCTCTTGTGCAGATTACATCGATCGACGTATCATCACAA
>NZ_JAGWCT010000064.1:0-23417 GCF_020657815.1 Clostridioides sp. ZZV15-6597
TTTCAATGATATTATCAAATGTTTGCCCTTTTCTTAAGGACAAGTAATACTATATCACCTTAAAAATAATTCGTCAACAGCTTTTTAGTATTTTTTTTTAAAAACTTTATACATTAAACTTTTTTAATTCATCTAAATCAAGTGCTATCAACATATTAAGTATACTTTTTCTTTTATTCTTATCTTGATATTTTTTTATAACTTCTTTTCTAATCTCACCTAACACATTCAAATATTCCTCATAATCCTCAGTATATTTTTCTTCAAGCTCCTTTTTTATTTTTGAAGACAAAGATGGACTTTTTCCCCCTGTGGATACACTTATAAGTAAATCACCTCTTTTTACATAGGATGGAATGGTGAAATTTGATATTTTTACATTATCAACAACATTTACTAGTTTTTTATTTTCTCTGCAATATAATCCTATTTCTAAATTCAACGACCTATTATCTGTAGCAGCAATTATCACAGAACTACTTTCTATATATTCTTCTTTATAATTGTCTTTTATTATATTTATGTTCCCTTGTAAATCATAAAACTTATTTAAAATATGTTTAGAAACTACAGTAACACTCTTATTAAAGTCTAGAAAGTTTTTGCATTTTCTATATGCAACCTCTCCTCCTCCTATTATGACTACATCTAAGTCATCTAATTTTAAGTTAATAGGATATATCATTTTTACCCTCCAAAATTTTTATTAAATACATAAACAAATATAGAAATTGTAAAGTCACTCATATTTTCATTTACTAGGATTATAGAGTACTAGACTTGTAGATAAAATAGTTTAAAATAACAAATTACAATTTCTATACTTTTCATAATACTTTATATTTTAATAGATTATTTTCTTAATAATTTAGCAATATCTTTAGCAAAGTAAGTTATTATTATATCTGCTCCTGCTCTCTTTATAGATGTGATTGCTTCAAGAATTACATCTTCATTTAATAATCCTTCTTTAACAGCTAACTTAAGCATAGAGTATTCTCCACTTACATTATAAGCAGCTAAAGGCAAATCAAAATTATCTTTAACTCTTCTTATAACATCTAAATATGATAATGCAGGTTTAACCATAAGTATATCTGCACCTTCTAATATATCAAGTTCCGTTTCTATCATAGCTTCATTGCTATTTGCAGGGTCCATCTGGTATGTCTTTCTATCTCCAAATGATGGTGCTGAATGAGCTGCTTCTCTAAAAGGCCCATAAAAATTTGAAGCGTATTTAACACTGTAAGCCATTATACCGATATTTTCCAGACCATTTTCATCTAAAGCTTCTCTTATTGCTTGTATTCTTCCATCCATCATGTCAGATGGAGCAACCATATCTGCTCCTGCTTTAGCATGACTTACAGATATCTTAGCTAAATATTCTAATGATTTATCATTATCAACATAACCAGTATCTGTTAAAATTCCACAATGCCCATGACTTGTGTACTGACACATACAGACATCTGTTATTACATTTATATTTGAATCTATTTCCTTTATCTTTCTAATCGCTTTTTGTACTATTCCATTCTCATTAAACGCTTGTGATGCACATTCGTCTTTTTCATCTGGTACACCAAATAACATTATATGTTCAATTCCCAAATCTCTTATTTCTTTTATTTCTTCTTCCAACATGTCTATTGATAAGTGATAAACATCTGGTAAAGATTTAATTTCTTCTTTTACATTCTCACCTTCTACTACAAATAGAGGGTATATTAAATCTTCCACATTTACTTTAGTTTCTCTCACCAAATTTCTTATTGCTTTACTTGCTCTTAGTCTTCTTGGTCTTCTTAACATCTCAATCCTCCAAAATTAATTTTCTATAATTAAATCTACTAATCCATTTATTGTAGATGTTGTAGCCTCTTTATATAAATTTATTCCTAAATTATTTATTGTCTCTGTAGTTATAGGCCCTATAGACAATACTTTTATTTTATCTAAGATTTTAATATTTTCTTTTCCTATAATCTCAATAAGATTATTTACTGTTGATGAACTTGTAAATGTTATATAATCTATCTCATTAGAATTTAAAATATCTAATATCTCATTTCTTTTATCTTCATCTATCACTGTTCTATATGTATGTATTTCTGTTACTTCACAAATATCTTTAAGTTTATCAACTAAATAGTCTCTAGCATTTTCCGCTCTAGGTATGAGTATCTTATCATTGTCATTTAAAATTGGTGCTAGCTCTTCATATAATGATTCTGCTACAAATTTTTTTGGTACTATATCTGCTATAATTCCTCTTTTTTTCAATTCACTTGATGTAGCTGAGCCTATAGCACATATCTTTAGATTAGACAATATTCTTGAATCAAAATTCATTTCATAAACCTTCTCAAAAAATATTTCTACTGCATTTTTACTAGTTAGAACTAGATATTTATATTCACTTATATTTTTTATTTCCTTTTCCAATTTAGTATTATCTTGTATTTTTTCTATCTTAATAGTAGGTATCTCTATTGGATTCCCACCTAAATCCATTATCTTTTCGACTAATACACTATTTTGATTTCTAGACCTAGTTACAGCTATACTTTTTCCAAATAAAGGTTTACCTTCAAAGAAATTCAGTTTTTCTCTAAGTCCTACAACACTTCCAACTACTATAAGAGTTGGTGGTTTTACTTCTTCTTTGATAGCAACTTCATATACATTTTCAAGTGTAGATGTAACAACCCTTTGATTATATCTAGTTGCCCAACTTATAAGAGCAACTAGTGTATCTTTGCTTTTTCCCTCTTTCATCAAGTTTTCACTTATTTTCTTCAAGTTAGAAATCCCCATCAAAAACACAAGAGTACCTTTATTGTTTGCAAGAGCATTCCAATTTAATTCTCCACTATCATCACCTTTCAAATGACCTGTTATTACATGAAATGATGAAGCATGGTCTCTGTGTGTTATAGGAATACCCGCATAGCATAAGCCTCCTATTGCAGAAGTTATCCCTGGAACTACTTCAAACTCTATATCTTCATCCACTAGAGTCTCTGCTTCCTCTCCACCTCTACCAAATACATAAGGGTCTCCACCTTTCAAACGAGTCACAAGTTTTCCTTCTTTAGCTTTTTCTGCTATAACTCTATTTATATCCTCTTGTGGTAAAATATGATTGCTTGATGCCTTTCCTACATATATAAATTCACAATCTGGTTTAGCTTCTCTTAAGTAACTACTATTTGCTAATCTATCATATACTATTACATCTGATTTTCTTATACACTCTAAACCTTTTATAGTCATGAGTTTATAATCACCTGGTCCTGCACCTACTAAGTAAACCTTACCCTTCATAATTTTCATACTCCTTCAATACAAGTTTAGCTAACTTTAAACCTAACTCTCTAGGAGAAGAAATATCTCCTTCTATGGACTTAATTACTATTTTATTTCCATCTGAATCACCATATAAACCAGTAAGATGTATTTTATCTTGATTTATTTCACAATAAGCCGCCATTGGGATATGACAACTTCCATTCACACCATCTAAAAATCCTCTTTCAGCTAATATTTGGATTTCTGTATCATTATCTTTTAGCGAGTTCACTATTTCCTCAACATCACTATCATTACTTCTTATCTCTATAGCTAAAGCCCCTTGAGCAGGTGCTGGAATAACAACATCAACAGGTAAATAAGAACTTATTTTATCTTGTAAATTAGCTCTTATTATTCCTGATGCAGCTAATACTATTCCATGTAGATTTTCATCTTTAATTTTTCGTATTCTAGTTTCTACATTCCCTCTAACTTGAACTATGTTTAAATCAGGTCTTTGCTTTAATAATTGAAACTTTCTTCTTTTACTCCCTGTTCCGATTACTGCTCCATGAGGTAAATCATCTAAGCTTTTATATTCATCTCTAAGTATTAACACATCTCTTGGGTCTTCTCTTTTAGGTGTATGAGCAAATTTTAGTCCATCTGCTAAATAAGATGGCATATCTTTCATACTATGTACTGCTATATCTATCTGTCCATCCAATAATTGTTGCTCTATTTCTTTTACAAATAATCCTTTATCGCCTATCTTATCTAAGGAAACATTTTGAATTATATCTCCTTTTGTTTTTATAATTTTGATTTCAAAATTAATATGAGGATATTTCTTTTTTAGCTCATTTATTACCCATTCAGTTTGTATAAGTGCTAGATTACTACCCCTAGTTCCAACCACAATATTCATATTAAATCTCCTTTAAGTATTACATTCGTCTATTTTATTTTGTTCTCTTTATTTACTAGTATTGTAGAAAAATAAGATATCTTATCTTCAAGGTGTGCTTCTCTTAAATCCTTAAATACAGTTTCACTATCTTGAGACGAATTACTAACTAAAATAGCATGTTCTATCAGATTATATTTTTCTAATTTTTTTATTATTTCTTTAAAATTCTTATACACTTTCATTAACACTATGGAATTATAATTTTGTAGAGCATTCTCTATCTTATCATCTTCCATAGTACAAGGAACTACTACTAATGCTTCTCTATCCATAACCAATGGAAAATTTTGATTAGATGCTATATTCGAAAATGAAGAAATTCCTGGTATAGTTTCTACTTCTATCTCATCTACTATTCTGTTCATTATATACACATATGTACTATAAAGCATAGGGTCACCCAGTGTTACAAATCCTACATTTTTTCCATTATTAACATCTAAGATAATTTCCTCTGCTACATTGTCCCAAGCTAGTTCTTTTTCGTTTCCGTCAAAACTCATTGGGAAATGTCTAGATTTTATCTCTAATGATTCTGGTAAATATTCATTAACTATTGATAATGCCAAACTTTCTCCACCCCTTTTTGACTCTGGAGTGTATAAAATATCTAGTTTTTTTAGAGTATTAACTGCTTTTATTGTAAGTAAAGAGCTATCTCCTGGTCCTGTTCCTATACCATAAAACTTAGCAGTTTCTGCACATTTAAGAGCATGACGAACAAATTTATCTTGTATATAAGGATTTTCTCCTAGCCCTTTTAAATGAATTTTCACATTAAATCCATTATCTTCAAGTATTGTCTTCCAAGAATCCTCTTCATCTCCTGCCATATCATTTATAGCATGGTCACCTGCAACTAACATAAATGGCATTAAATTTATAGTTTTTATATTTCCTTCTTTTAATCTTCTCATTACATGTTCTATTTCTGGATAACCTTCAACTGTACCAACATAAGCATTTACTCCATTATCTCTAAGCATATATTCTAAGGCTGGGTATGCTGAATGAGACTCATGAACTGTTCCATGTCCCATAAATACTACTGCTTCATCACTTTCCATATGAGGAATTTGATGTTTAATTGCCTCTACTGATTCTTGATAGTCCTCTATGTGAGTAAGTAAAGGTCTACCTAATACAAGTTTTTTAAATTTAGAAGAATAGCTTTCTACTTGTTCTTTTAGCTTATTAAATTCTTCTCCACATATAATATGAAGCGTTTGAATTATTACTTCTTCATACCCTTGCTCATATATTTTATCTAAAGCTTGTATAGGGTTGTCTATTTCTATGCCATCTCTTTTCTTTATTTTGTTTATTATCATGTTTGATGTATAAGCTCTAAAAAAATCATAATTCTTTAATGAATTTTTTATTTTATTTTCACATGCATCTATTGTCTTTTCTCTTGTTTCATGATAGCTTGTCCCAAAACTTACTACTAATAAGGCTTTCTTCATATCTTCTCCTCCTAAAAATCACACAATTACGTCTTTAATTTTATTTATGTCATTAATTACATTTTCATAGTTAATCGATTCTCGTTTAATAATTACTACTGGTATATTGAGATTTTTACATGCATTTACTTTTTCTAAAAAACCTCCTGCTACCCCACTTTCTTTTGTTATAACTAAATCTACATCATAATGTTTATATGTTTCTTCGTTTATACACTGGCTAAACGGACCCTTCATTGCTATTATATTGTCTGCATTTAAACCTAATTTTTCACAACTTAAGATAACTTCACTTGTTGGAAGAACTCTAACCACTAAATTTTTATTACTTATTTCTTCTACAAATCTGTTTAAATTTTTACTTCCTGTTCCTATAAATATATTTTTTCCTATTTTATTTGCAATTTTACAAGCTTCTTCAATTGTATTTACTATAAACTTATTGTCATAATTTATTTCTTCTATTAAAGATTTTCTTTCAAATCTTATATATTCTATGTTTGATAACTTTGCACAAGTAATAGCATTTTTAGATACTTCGACTGCATAAGGATGAGTAGCATCTATTATCCTAACTATATGATTATCCTTTATAAACCTTAGCATTTCTTCTTTTCCAAGCTTACCTAAAACTATATTATTTGCATGTTTTTGTGCAAGTTCTTTTCCATATTCTGTAGTTACTGAAAGTACATAGGGCTGATTTTCCAATTCATTTATCCTATCACATATAGCTAAACTATCTGAAGTTCCTCCTAAAATCAAAATCATACTGTATAACCTCTTGGAGTTATCATCAGTTCACCATCAATATAAGTAGATTTATTTCCGATTATAACCATAGTAGTCATATCAACTTTTTCAAAATCCATATTCTCAAAAGTACATATAAACTTAGTTTCTTTTTCTCTACCTACATCTTTGACGACTCCAACAGGTGTATTTCCATCTTTAAACTCTCCCATTATTTTAAATGCTTTACTTAGATGTTCACTTCTTCCCTTACTTCTTGGATTATATAGACATATTACAAAATCAGCTTCTGCAGCTAACTTTAATCTTTTTTCAATTACTTCCCATGGAGTCATTAAATCACTTAAACTTATATGGCAGAAATCATGCATAATAGGCGCTCCAAGTATAGCCGCTGCACCAATACTAGCAGTAACACCTGGAATTACTTTAACTTTTATATCTTCACTTTCCTTAGATATTAATTCTAAAATAAGTCCTGCCATTCCGTATATACCAGCATCTCCACTACTTATAACTGCTACTTTTTTCCCTTTTTTTGCTTCCTCTACTGCTTGTTTACATCTATCAACTTCTTGTCTCATACCATTTTGAATTACTTCTTTATCACTTATAAATTCTTCTATTAAATTTATATAAGTCTTATATCCAACAATAGCCTCAGAGTCCTCTATTGCTTTTATCGCCTCCAAAGTCATTGTATCTTTACTGCCTGGTCCAATTCCTACAACATATATCATATTTTTATTCTCCCTACTGAAAAAGTTATTCCTTTACATTTATGTTTTTCAACTATTAAGTTCCCTTTACTTAAAAGATATGCTACAGGTTCTGCTACTGAATATACACCTACATTTTTTTTCACAAAATCAGATTTATCAAACATATCATCAACCTTGGATATTTCATCCCTTGAAAATGTCTTAAATGGCACTTTTAGTTTTTTTGCTAAATCAATGATTGCCTTTTCATCTTTTTTTAGTTCTATACTCCCAATTATTTTCACAGCTTTAATATCTATATTTTGTTCCTCAAAAAATTCTAGTAAAGAATCAAACATCAACTTACTATCTGTGTCTTTTCTACACCCAATCCCTATAACTATATCTTTTGGAATCACTTTTATTATTTTTTCTCTGTAATAATTATGCGTAAAGTTATTATCCATCTCTAAATTATCTATCTCTAAACTTTCAATATCTTTAGTAAAATTTATCTTGTTGCTTACTATAACTATTCTTTCTATATAGTTATTTAAACAACTACCTTTTAATTCTTTACTACTTTTTATAAGCTTAAATCCTCTAGTGTCAACTTGATAGCCTTCCTCAACATACAAACCAACACATTTACCATTTACTAACATAGAATTTACTTCTTTTACATTTTCTCTAAAGTTATCAATATAAGCATTTAATTTTTTTGCTATCATATCTAAAGAAGCTTTTTGGTTTACATCAGTAGCTGTTGTTATTACTGGATTCGCATTGATAAGACTACTTATATAATGTGTTAAACTATTTGCTCCTCCAACATGTCCACTCAATAAACTTATTACATTTTGTCCTTTCTCATCTATCACTAGAATGGCAGGGTCACTAAACTTGCTTATTATATATGGTGCTATACTCCGTACAACTATCCCTGTCGCCATTATAAATATTATGTACTCAAATTTATTAAATACCTCTCCTACAAAATCACTTAGTTTCTTTTGTACTATTTGTACAGAATCTTCCTGACTGATAACTAAAGTACCTTTTTTATTTTTTATTTGATATACAACACAATTGTCTACTAAAGATTCTATCTTTATAGCTAAATTTTTTCCGTTTTCTGTAATACAAATTATAGCGATATTACCCTCTATACTCATGTTTAAAACCCTTATCATATAACTTTGAATTATTATATTCTTCTCCTAAAAATCTACCTACCATTATTAAAGCCGTTTTATTTATGTTATTTTCTTTAACTTTTACAGTTATATCATTTAAAGTTCCTTTAACTATTTTTTCATCCGCCCACGTAGCTTTATATATAACTGCTATAGGTGTGTCCTTTGGATAACCGCCTTCTAATAATTTAGACACAACCTTTTCAATCTCTTGAACAGATAAAAATATTACCATAGATGTCTGATGCTTAGCATAAGATTGTATTGATTCCTTTTCAGGAACTGGAGTCCTTCCTTCCATTCTCGTTATAATGACACTTTGAGAAATTTCAGGAACTGTATATTCCACTCCTAGAGATGAAGCTGCTCCTAAAAAAGAACTCACTCCTGGTGTACAATCATAGTCTATATTCAATTTATTTAAATCTTCCACTTGTTCTCTAATTGAACCGTATATAGAAAAATCTCCTGTTTGTAATCTCACAACAGACTTGTTATTTTCTATACCATCTCTCATAACATCTATTATTTCTTGTAAATCCATATGTGCACTATTATGTATTTGACAATCTTCTTTACAGTATTCTAAAAGCTCAGGATTGACAAGTGACCCTGCATATATTACTACATCTGCATTACTTAACAGTTTATACCCTTTCAAAGTTATTAGTTCTTTGTCTCCAGGTCCTGCTCCTACAAAATGTACTTTATTCATCATCATTTTCCCCTTTTTCACAAGATATTATATATATAGGATTTAGTGGTTTAAAATATTCACCTTTTCCCAGTTTCTCTAGTTTAGAAACATTTAAAACACATACATCTATTTCTTTAAATCCATATTTTCTAAGTAACTTTAGAGTTTGATTAAATGTTTCTATGATTATAAAATTAGCTACAAGTCTTCCTCCTGTAATTAAAGTTTTTTTAGACCACGCTATTATTTCTTCTAAGTTATTTCCAGTACCCCCAAGAAAAATAGAGTCAACTTTAGTATTTAAATTTATATTTATCGGAGCATAGCCATTTATTACTTCTACATTTTTTAAATTAAATTTTTTGATATTTTTTTCTATAAGCTCTACAGCATCATCATTTTTCTCTATAGATATAACATTTAAATTGGGATAATTATATGCAGCTTCAATGCTTACACTTCCTGTACCAGCACCTATATCTATGAAATTCTTAGCATTTACTAAATTTAGTTTGCTTATTGATATTGCTCTAACTTCTTCTTTAGTAATTGGAACCTTACCTGTTATAAATTCACTATTCTTCATCTAAAATCACCACAACATTCATTCCGAAATTGTCCATTCTTATTATTTCTTCTGGCTTTGCTATTGTTATTTTTTCATTGTTGTATGATAAATTCTCACCTACAACAATAATTTTATTTAAATTTCTATCTATTATTTCTTTACTTATTTGCTTTGGCCCTATCTTAGAATCTGTAACCATACATACTTTTTTATGTGATAGTATATAATCGAAATCTGGTATTTTACCATGACTACTGGTAATATATAAATCATTCATATCAACATATATCCTTGAAAATATATATTGTAAAGAACTAATTCCAGAAACCATATTTAACATCTTATTATCAATATTTTTAGATAAATACTTACCTATACCATATATCAATGGGTCACCTGAAGCTATTATTGATATTTGCTTTTCACTATTGTTATTTATATACTCTACAATTTCTCTTAAATTAGAATCTAATATTATTTTTTCTCCTTCAAAGTTTTTTACAGATTCTAAATTCCTTCTGCCACCAATTAATACATCTGAAGTAGAAATTAAATTTTCACCTTTTTTTGTTATATAGTCCAAGTTACCAGGCCCCAAACCTATTATATTTATCATATAAAAACCTCCACTAAAGCATCTGTATTATCTGATTTTCCTAACAAAGACTTATCCATTGAAAAAATTATTACTTCTACATCAATATCATCTACATCTTCATTTAAATATTGCTTTACTCTATCTCTACATTTATTACTCAATATATTATAAACCTGTTTATATTCGCTATTATTTATTAACTCTACAGCTTCTTCAGCCGTTAAACACTGATTTATTTTATGTAAAAATTCATGTGTAGCTCCCATTAAAGCTAGATTTGCCACTAATATCTCACTTCTAGCATCAGCTACTTTACTATGAGTATTAAAAATTCCAGCTGATACTTTTATAAATTTACCTATATGCCCAGCCATCAATATTTTTTTATATCCTATTCTTTGAGCCTCTTTAATCATATAACCGATAAAATTACTGGTTCTTACTACATACTTAATATCTAAGTTCAGTTTCTCTCTTATAAATTGTTCTCCATGATTTCCTGGAACTAATATTATTTTGTCTAAACCTTGTTCTTTTTTCATTTGGAGCTCTATAGATAAAGATTTTTTCCATCCCTCATCGCTCATAGGCTCAACTATCCCAGTTGTACCTATTATAGATATTCCTCCAACTATTCCTAACCTTGGATTAAATGTTTTTTTTGCGATTTCTTCTCCTTGTGGAGCAAAGATTGTTATTTTTAAAACTTTATCATACCCAAACATAGATTCATAATCACTTTCTATAAGCTTTATTATTTCTTGATTTATCATCCTTATTGGAGTTGGATTTATAGCAGGTTTACCAACACCTACACTTAATCCTTTTTTAGTTACTACTCCAATACCAGTTCCACCATAGACCCTAATAAATTTATAGAGTTCACTTTGACACTCTTCACTAATATTTATGTTATCAATATTTTCTAAGGTAAGATAATTATTGCTATCATCAGTTTTAGATATAATTTCAGCTCTTGCATAGATATCCATAGTATGTGTTGCATCTATATCATCTCCACCATCTTTTTTTACAGAGCATTCTACAAAGTCATCAGAAATGTTTACATTATCAACATTTAATGATAGCGGTATTCCCTTAGGAGTATCTATGTTTATAGTATCAATTTTATTTTTTGTAATCATCATATATACAGCAGCCTTAGATGCACCTGTAGCACAAGAACCTGTAGTATAACCTCTGCGATACTTTTTCCCATCTATATATACATATTCTTCCATATAGATACCTACATGGCATATAAGATAGCATTTACTATTGCTGCTGCTAAATTACTACCACCTTTTCTACCTTTAGAAATTATATATGGTATATCTGTCTTTTCAACTTCATCTTTTGACTCTTGTGCTCCTACAAAACCTACTGGAACTCCTATAACTGCATCTACATCCAATTTTCCTTCTGATTTCATTTCCATGACTTTATATAAAGCTGTTGGTGCATTCCCAAGTACAAATATCTTTCTTCCTTCTTCTTTTGCTGCAATTTCTACAGCTGCCATGGAACGGGTAATACCTTTTTCTTTAGCCACTTTTGCAGTCTCATCATCTGCTACCAAACATTTATATTTGCATCCTAATGCTTCCAGCTTCTTTTTATTTATTCCACTAAGAACCATATTTGTATCTGTATAAATACTTGCATTATTTTTTAGTGCATTTATTATACTATCAACTGCCTTTTCTGATATTTTTAATATATCCAAGTAATCAAAATCAGCAGTAGTATGTATAGCTCTTTTTATTATTTTTTCTTCAATCTCATCTTTAAATTTATAATCTGGTCTGATTTCATCTATTATTCCTTGTATTAATTCAAAACTTCTCTCTTCTATTTTCATAGGATTCTTTATGTATTCCATTCTACTTCCCCCTTAATTCCACCATCTATTATATCCAAGGTATAGATTTTATTATAAACAGAATTTATATTAGACTCATATAATACATCTATTAATTTCTTATCATTCATAAGCTTATCAATTAAAATACCTATTACTGTACCACTATGGGCAATATTTACTCCATAGGCTCCATATAGCTTGGATATTTTTATTATTTCATTTAAGTATTCTTTTTTTTCTATATTTTCATTTGCTAAACTACTTAATGTACAAGCCTCTCCAACTAAGGATAAATCATCTTTCTTCAGACCTTCTTCTAAAAGAGCAAATGACTTTTTTATAATTTCCTTATTTTCGATTTTTAACTTACTATAATCTTTCCTCATTCTAATTTTCATCGTATCTAATACTTTATTAGGTTCAAGAATTATAACTTTTGCATTAGTTATATTTCCTAAGTATTTTATAACAGTACCATTTATAGGATTAAATATACTATTTTTATTTATAAATATAGAGTCTGTTGGTTCTATTTCTGCTGCCAATTTCGATATTTCTTCACTGTTTAAATCTTTATCTATCAACGATAATGTTGCTTTTATAGTAGCTCCTATATCAGCTGTCGAACTTGCCATTCCTTTTCCAACAGGTATTTTACTGTTTATATTTAAAGAAATGTTTTTGGTATCTTTTTTAGGCAAATTAAATTTTTCAAATACCTTTTCTATAGCTATTCTTGATTTATATCCACCTAAATTTATATCTTTTAATTTCTCTTCAATGCATACCTTAGAATACATATTTATAGCATATGAACATAGATATTCTTCATCATCTATTATCCCTTGAACAAACTCTCCACATGATGCTGGGCATATTCCATAAGATTTCATTTTAATCTCCTAATAAATTTTTTATATTTTCTATAAGAATTTTATTATCTTCATGAGATTTTATAGCTATCCTTATAAAACTGTCATCCAATCCTATAAAGTTAGACGCATCTCTAACCAATATATTTCCACGCTTAAACAAATCTTTTTTTAACTCATCAGCTATCTTCTTATAAAGTTTTATTAGGATAAAATTAGCATCTGTATCATAAACTTTTATGTTTCTTATATCTTTTAACTCTTGTAACATGTATTTTCTTTCTTTTATGTAGAACTCTTTACTATTTCTAATATAATCTTTATCTTCAAAAATAAAATTGGATAGCATATCAGCAAAAGAATTTATAGTCCAGGGTTCTTTATACTCATAAATTTTATCCATAATCTTGCTATTACTTGTAAGACCATATCCTAATCTTAAACCAGGCATTCCAAAAAATTTAGTCACAGCCTTAATTATAAATATATTTTTATTTGACTCTATATATTTAACTAAACTATATTCATTTTCATTTTCAACAAATTCCATAAAAGTTTCATCAATTATTAGCATCTTATTGTTTTCATTTAGTAAACAAACAAGTTCCTTTAAATCTTGAACATTACCACTAGGATTATTAGGATTACATATAAATAAACTATCAAATTTTTTAATTTTATTTTTTACTGTATCTATATCAAGTTTAAAATTATTATTTGAATCTAATTCTAAATCTATAATATCTATATTATTTAATTTGGCACTTCTTCTATACTCTGAAAAAGTGGGGTTTATTATAGCCAATCTTTTTTTAATACTCTTCATAAGCAAATAAATTATCTCTGTTGCTCCATTTCCAGGTATTATAAAGTTTGGATTTATATTTATATATTTTGAGATATTTTTTCTCAAGTTTGTGTAATTTATATCTGGATAATTCCTACATTCATCTAACCCTCTTAAAATATATTTTTCTAAATTGGGTAAAACCTTTGGATTTATATTTGAACTAAAATCTATTATTTCTTTTGGGTCTTTCCCATACAATTTTGCCATTTCGTCTACATTAGCACCATGCCCCAAATCCTTCATCTACATCCCCCTTAAATTAGTACACAATTAAGTTATATAATTAAGTTAATAAAAATCATCCTACATGCCACAGATATCAGCGTAAATGCTAATATAGAAGTCAATGAAGAGGCATACATAATTTTATTTGTTTTAATTATATCTTCTCTATCTATCACTCTAATTTTATCTCCTATTGTTGGCTTATATACTTTTTGCCCAGAATAAACATTGGTTCCTCCTAGTTGAATTCCTAAGGCTCCTGATACTGCACCTTCTGAAAAAGCACAATTTGGACTTTTATGATTTTTTCTATCTCTAATAGAAATTTTAAAACAACGCTTATAGTTATAACCAAGAAAAAAACTTCCTATAGTCATAAGAATAACAGATATTCTTGCTGGTATATAATTAGCTATATCATCAATTTTAGCAGAAGCAAAACCAATATCTTTGTATTTTTCATTCTTATATCCAACAGTTGAGTCAAGGGTGTTTATAGCTTTATACGCCATAGCAAGTGGTGCTCCTCCAATAAATGCATAGAGCATAGGTGCAATTATACCATCTACAGTATTTTCTGCCACAGTTTCTACAGTTGCTCTTATTATTTCAGGCTCACTTAAATTAGTTGTATCTCTACCCACTATATAAGATAACTGCATTCTGGATTTCTCTATGTCTCCAGTCTTTAATACATTATAAATTTTTATAGCTTCATCTTTTAAACACTTTGTTGCTAACGTCGTATAAATTATGAACCCATTTACTACGATACTTAATAATACATTAAAACTACATAGCTTCACTATAACATAGGTTACTAAGTAGGTTATTCCAACAGTTACAAACCATAATATAAAACCACCAATTTTTAACTGCTTTCCATTTTTAGAGACCTTTCTTATTATTCCTTGGATAAAATTTATAAGTTTTCCAATAAATCTTACTGGATGAGGAAAAGAATATGGGTCTCCTACAATTAAATCTGTTATATACCCTATATAAATAGATAAAATATTCATTTACTCATTTCCCTTTTCCAAAAAAATTTCTATGCAGTTTAAATTATTATAAAAATGTGTGTGAAGGTATGTTGCCAGTGTATTTCCTTTGCTATAACCTCCATCCCATTCTTCTATTAAATTTCCATCTCTTTCTTTTTTCATTGAATATGCGCATTTTTCATCACTTTCAAATATTGAATGATGAAACTCATGCCCTTTAATAATTTCTCCTGCTTTAGATAAAATTGTATTTTCTTTAGCTACACCAAGGCAATATCCAAACCTCTTTAGAGAAGCTGTCATCTTACTAGTTCCATTAAATATACCAACCATATTAAATTCTTGTTCTTCTTGATTAAGTAACTTATCACCTAAGTACATTAATCCACCACATTCCGCATAAATAGGAATATTATTATTATGTGCTTCTAGTATAGAGGCTCTCATTGATTCATTTGCTTCTAGTTCTTTCCCAAATATCTCTGGAAAACCGCCTCCAATATAAATATAATCTGAATTTGGTACTGATGTATCTTCAAGAGGGCTAAAATAGTTTACTTCTAATCCAAGTTCCTCTAAAAGTTCTATGTTTTCCCTATAATAAAAATTGAATGCCTTATCATATGCTATGGCTATTGATTTATCCTTAATCTGTTCTTTTATCTTATTATTTTCTATTAGATTTTGAAAATCAAAACTACTCTCAAATTCATCACTTTCTGAGATTTCTATTATTCTATCAATATCTATGTAGTTTTCAATCTCATCAGCTAAAGTATAAAACTTTTCTCTTAAAGATTTCATCTCCACACTAGGAATTAGACCTAGATGTCTAGATTCCAATGAAAATTTATTGTTTGGAGGAAAGTATCCCAATACTTCGATATTACAATATTTCTCTATAGAGCTCTTAATTATTTGATAATGGCTCTTAGTTTTTACATTATTTACTATAACACCTTTTATATCCACATCTTTATCTAGTTCCTTATATCCTAGTACCATAGCTGCACTAGATGCTGCCATAGATTTTCCATTTATAACTAGTATAACTGGAGCTTTTAATACCTTAGAAGTATGTGAACTTGTGCAGTTATCTAAATCTATCCCAAAACCATCATATAATCCCATAACTCCTTCTACTACTGAAATATCTGCATCCTTTGAAGATTTATTTACTATATACTTTATCTTTTCATCATCTAACATATAAGAATCCAAATTTCTAGAATGTCTTCCAGTTATAAATGTGTGATATGAAGGGTCTATATAGTCTGGCCCTACTTTATACGGCTGTACTTTCATATTTCTCTTAACTAAAGCCTGCATTATTCCTAATGATATTGTAGTTTTCCCAACTCCACTGCTAGTACCTGCAATCAAAATCTTTTTCATAATACACCTCCTACCTAAAGTATAAATATAAAGTCATTCTTATTTCATAATTTCATATATCTTCTCTATGTCTAAATGTTCTCTTAAGAAATCTGCCAATTTATCATACTCTTTATCTTTAAACTCATCAAAAGAACTTACAGTACTTTCTAATACTTTTAATCCCTTTTTCTTCCTTATATTATTTAAAATTGCTCTTGTAAAATCTATTTCATCAAATATTCCATGAAGATAAGTACCAATTACATTACCTTCTTTATTTACACTTCCTTCAGTATAATTGACTTCTTTATCTAGTTTTTTTGTTATCAAATCTAAACTACTTACTTTATTACTACGATTTGTAATTCCCATATGTATTTCATAACCTTTTACTTTCTTACCTTTAAGGTCGTTCATATATTCACCAGCACATTCAATAATGGTAGCTTCTACTTGAGTTGTAGTCTTTTCCTCTTCAAATATTGTTTCTGTATCTAAAAGACCAATTCCATCTAATTCTTCAATTTCACTTTCAACATGATAAGGGTCTTTTAATTTTTTACCTAACATTTGATACCCACCACATATTCCAAATATCAATTTACCCTGACTATGTAAGTTTTTAATTTGTGACTCAAGACCACTTTCTCTTATGTACTTTAAATCATCTATAGTACTTTTAGTTCCAGGTATTATCAATATATCTGGATTTCCTATAGCTTCTCCATAGTCTACATATCTAAGGCTTACATCTTCTTGTGTTTCAAATATATTAAAATCTGTAAAATTTGACATATGTGGAGTTCTAATTATTTCTATATGTATATCATTTTTATCCATTTTTTTCTTAAATCTAGTTGTTACACTATCTTCATCTTCTATTTTTATATCCATATAAGGAACCACACCTAAAACAGGTACTTTTATAATATCTTCAAGCATCTTTAAACCATCTTGTAGGAGTTCCTTTTTTCCTCTAAATTTATTGATTATTACTCCTTTGACTCTTTTTCTCTCATCATCATCTAATAAAAGCATTGTACCTGCTAATGATGCAAATACTCCACCTCTATCAATATCCCCAACTATTATTACTGGTGCATCTGCTATTTTTGCCATACCCATATTGGATATATCTCTATCTTTTAAATTTATCTCCGCAGTACTCCCTGCACCTTCCATAACCACAATGTCATACATTGAACTTAAATTATTAAAGGTTTCTTTTAATACATCTACCAATTCTAGCTTATAATCATGATATTCAGATGAAGGCATCTCTCCTACAACTTTTCCTCTTACAATCACTTGACTTTTATGATTTCCAGAAGGTTTTAATAAAACTGGATTCATATCTGCTATCGGCTCTATTTTTGCAGCTTCTGCTTGAAATACTTGTGCTCTTCCCATTTCTAATCCTTCTTTAGTTATAAAAGAATTTAAAGCCATATTTTGCGACTTAAAAGGAGCAACAGTATAACCATCTTGTTTAAATATTCTACACAATCCTGCTGATAAAATACTCTTACCTACATTTGATGCAGTTCCCTGTAGCATTATTTTTTTACCCACTTTCTCCCCTCCTTAAAGTTAAATTTTACCTATAAATAAACTAAAAAAAGTCCTAGTGCTTCTAAAGCTAGGACTTTTATATATATTAATTAAAAATCTTTCACCCCGAAGACCTCATGTTTTAAATTAAATTAGGCAGGTATCCTGGCTTAACTTCATCCTACTTCCATAACCTTCCCATCAAATTGACAGTGGTATTTATAGTTTCGTTGGTTTCACAGTAGCGGGGGCTGCAAAGGCATCTAACCTTTTTCCCTTTTTACATCTCATTGAGAACCTAATTTTAATCTAGTATTCTATTTTTGTTAGTAATTTTATAAGCACATATCGTTTAATATTTAATATTTAATTTATATTGAATTATATAAATTCAGTAAAATTCATTTTATTTATTACAGTAAATCCATTATCAACTTCCAAAATTGTAATAGATGCATTATCAATTTTAAAGTTCCAATGATATTTATAACCACCAGAAATCAAATATGTTATTATATTTCTTATTGTACCTGCATGAGAACATATAAGTATTGTTTTTCTATTTAAATAATCATCATTTTCTAAAATTATATTGTCAATCTCTTTTGCTATTCTTTCATATGAATCTATCAAGCTTTCCCCATTTGGGTATCTATAATTGCTACCTTCTTCTATCATTTTTTCAAATTCTTTTGGATATTTAACTTTTATCTCTTCAAAAGTTATTCCTTCAAAGTCTCCAAAGCTAATTTCTCTTAGATTTTCTCTTTCTTCTATTTCTATTGATTTCAGCTTTGATATTTTCTCTATTGTATCTTTAGTACGTGAAGATGGAGTTGTGTAAATCTTATCTATACTTTCACTACTCATATATTTTGTAATTTTATTTATTTGTAATTTACCTTCTTCACTAATATAACTATTTATATGACCTGATAATCTTCCTTTTTCATTATCAGTTGTCAAAGCATGTCTTATTAATATTAATCTTATCACATTATCACCACTTTTTAGTTTTAAATAAACATAAAAATTAACAAATATATATAAATCAAATATACAAGTTCTGAAAGTTCTATTCCACAACCCAATATATCTCCTGTTACTCCATCAATTTTTTTGTAAATATGATTTTTAAACAATATTATAAATATAAAAACTACTATAGCTGAACATAATACTTTAATCAATACTATATTAGGCACTAAAAATATTAATTTAGCAATAATACTAACTATCAATAATGTGTATATTATAGCTGTTATTAACATACTTGTAGTCAATTTTCCTATAAATAAATTCCCCATTCCTTTTGCTCTTGGTGTTACTGTTTTATATGTCAATAACATTACTCCTAACCTTGCAATCATTGGCATGAATATTATAACCCATAGTGAATTATTACTTATAATACTATATACAAATCCAATCTTTAATAAAAGTACAAACATAATTGCTAAAAGCGAATTTGTACCTAATCGAGAATCTTTCATTATTTCAAGCATTTTCTCTTTATCTCTATAACTGTATATTGCATCAAATGTATCCCCTAATCCATCTATATGAAGCCCTCCAGTAATCAAAACACCAGCAAGTGTTATTATAATTGCACATATAAATGGCTGAAACAAAAGTATAGAAACCCATCCTATTAAGTAAGTTAATATACCAATAACAAGACCTACAAGCGGAAAATATACTATAGATTTGTAAAATTCATCATCAAACCCTACATCTAATTTTATAGGTATTCTTGTCAAAAACTGTAGTATCAAAATAAATCTTTTCATAGTCACATACTACTCCTTTATTTTCATAGGTATGCCACTAACTACAAAATAAACTTCATTGCTTTTTGATGCTATATATTGATTTATACGACCTACAATATCAGTATATATTCTACTAAGTTTATTTCCAGGAACAATTCCCATACCTAATTCATTTGTCACAAATACAAAATATAGATTTGTTTTTTCTATTTCTTTAATAAGTTTACTAATTTGTTCTTTTATGTACTCTTCCAATTTATTTATTTCTTCTTGAGTAGATTCTTCTATGTTTAAATTATGTGAAAACATTAAATTATTTACTAATAGTGTTACACAGTCTAGTATAACAGTTTCATGTTCTTCATATATATTTTTAATTATAGAATATATGTCTTCATATATTTCATATGTCTTCCAACTTTTAGGTCTACTCTCTTGATGCTTCCTTACTCTATCTTTCATCTCATCATCAAATGGAATAGATGTCGCTATGTAAGCTGTGTTATTATTCCTATCTAAACATAATTTTTCTGCAAAATTACTCTTTCCTGACCTAGCTCCTCCTGTTACCAGAATAATTTGACTCATCAAAACACTCCTAAATATATTAAATTTTTTATCGACCCATATCTATCTCATCAAAAGTCGCCATATTTTTGTAAGTATAATTTGAAGCTTCCACTATATTAAATGCCAAAGCAGCTCCACTTCCTTCACCTAATCTCATATCCATATTTAGTATAGGGTCTAATTTCAATATATCTAATGCTCTTTTAGTTCCTGATTCTGCTGATAAATGTGATGCTATCATATATTCTCTAGTTTTTGGATTTATTTTATAAGCAATTAAAGCAGCAGCATAAGAAATAAATCCATCTATAACAACTGGAATTCTATTAGCACTACATCCTAATATAACACCTGCCATTGAACCTATTTCAAATCCACCTACTTTAGATAAAATATCTATACCATCAGTTGGATTCGGATTGTTAATTTCAATAGCTTTTCTAATTACATCAGCTTTATGTTTTAATCTTTCTTTTTTAAGACCTGCACCTATACCTGTCACTTCTGATGGGTCACATCCTGAAATTACAGATATTATTGCAGTACTTGGAGTAGTATTTGCTATACCCATCTCTCCAATACCAATTACTTTATAATCTCTTTCTATACATTGCTCTGCTATTTCAATTCCTATTTCTAAGCATCTTATAGCCTCTTGTTTGCTCATAGCTGGTCCCTTTGCCATATTTGAAGTACCTTTTCTTATCTTATAATCTAATACTCCATCTAGTTTTTCATCACAATTTATTCCTACATCTACAGCTACAACATCTGCTCCTACAAATTTACTTATTACTCCAACGCCACATAGCCCTTTTGAGAAATTTGGAAATTGTAACTTTGTTATGTCCTGAGGGTCAGGCGCAACTCCTTCTTCATATACTCCATGATCTCCAGCAAAAGCAATTATAACTTTTTTAGTTGTATCAAAATTTTCATTACCAAATATCCCTGCTAATTGCATGCAAATATCTTCTATCTTTCCTAAGCTTCCAGTTGGATGTATAAGCCTGTCCAACCTCTGTTTTGCTTTTTCAATAGAAGACTTATCTAGAGAATATATATTCCTTGATATACTTTCTAATAAACTCATTTTCTATCCTCCCAATATTATTTTTTTTTAATTATCTTTTTAGATAAAAAATACTCTTATTTTCTAAAAATTTCAACTTTTTCTTTTTATTTTTACATACATATAAAGATTATTCTACATTTTATCTTAATTTCCTTTATTTTACATTTCTAATTTGCATACAATCACATACTTTTTGTAAAAATATAATTAAAAGAACTTTAAGGAGTTGATATTGTGGATGATTTTTCTAAATTAAAAAATTTATATGAAGATGGATATAGATGTATTTATCATAATTGTGTTGATAATAATTATACTATCTATCTTAAGAATTTTTATACGGAAGGTACAGAAACTGTAGAGTTAAGTAGTGAATCAGATTTTTCACAATTTAAAGATTATATAGATGGACTTAGAATGTCTTAATTCTTTGGGAACCCATTAAAATAGGGAGTTTAACAACTCCCTATTTTGAAGTCACAATTTTTTTAATAAGCTTTAAAAGTTCGTCTCGGTTTACTTCTCTTTGTTTTTTTCTGTCTTTATACTCTTGAAAGTTAACAACTTTTGTATTTGGTTTTTCCATAAACTCACTTCCCATTTAACATTATTAACTTATCTTAATATATTTAATTCTATACAATTTATCTATTTCCTTCTATTTATAATACAAAATTTCTTAAATAATCCCAAATTTTCAAAACAAAATTTTCAAAATATACTAAAATCTACCTTTCAAATATAATATCAAATACGATTTAATACTTATTATACTTTATAGTATAATATACTAATAAAGTATAATAAAGGAGATTTTAAATGAATATATTACAAAATGAAAACTTAATTATTGAATCAAGTAGCTCTGGTGCTGAACTTACTAGGATATTTTCTAAAAAACATAACAGAAATATTCTTTGGGATGGTAATAAAAAACATTGGGGTAGACAATCACCTATATTATTCCCTATAGTTGGTAAACTTCTTGATAATGAAACCATAATAGAAGAAAATTTATATAATATGACTCAACATGGATTTGCTAGAGATATGGATTTTGAAATTGCAAATAAAGGAGATGCATTCATATCTTATAGTTTAACATCCAATGAATCTACTCTAAAAAAATATCCCTACTATTTTGAGCTACTTATAAATTATACATTAAATGATGATAGCATAAATATAGAATGGATTGTAAAAAATACTGACTCTAAAGATATATTCTTTTCTATAGGAGGACATCCTGCATTTAATCTTCCTTTTTATGAACAAGATGACTTTTCTAAGTACTATCTTGAGTTTAAAGGAGGAAATAATGTGGAAAAAATTAATTTAAATGGGTCCTTTACTGATGATACAAAATTTATTGGAGACTTAAAAAGGTTACAATTAAATCCAGAATTATTTAAAAATGATGCTTTAATATACACTAACATAGACGAAGTATCTATATATAATGATAAAGATAGTGAACGCTTAACTATATCTATGAAGAATTTTCCTCTAGTTGGCATTTGGACTCCTTATTATAGTGAAACTAATTCTACTGCTCCATTTTTATGTATAGAACCATGGTATGGTCTTGCTGATAGTATACATTCTAATAAAATTTACACAGATAAGAAATTTATAAACAAATTAGGTAAAGGAAAAGTTTTTACAGCTTCTTATAGTATAGACATACATTAGATAAAAAATTTAATTTACATGTTTGTGTTTTTACAAAATATTAATGTAGCTCAAAATAGAAAATACCCTAAATATTCATATAATCAGTATAAAACAAATAAGTTTCTATAGTGCTGAAATGATAGTACTTTTAACCTACAATGGCGAAATTCCTCTTCCTCGCCATAGGAGGTGGAGGATGTAAGCCTAACCGATAGGTTATTTATTTTACTTGATTTTCAAAAAAATGTATTGTATTATAAAATCAGTAGTAAAAACTGAAAGGAAGTAATTACAATGAAATTAGATAGTAATAATCATTCAGTATTTTTGTTAC
>NZ_JAGWCT010000065.1:0-23333 GCF_020657815.1 Clostridioides sp. ZZV15-6597
GTATAGTATTAACTATATTCAATAATATATGATTTTGCTTATCATACAGATTTCATATTTTTAAGTTTTTTAATTCCAAACTATATTCAATAAATATATAATAAAGTAAAAAAAAAAAAATAACAACATATAAAAGAACATAAATAATTTAAAAAAAGCATCAATATCGCTGATATCAATGCTTTAAAAGGCTATTTAATTCGTATTATTTATCTAACTATTTTTCACATAGCAAAGATAATAAATTCCTCCAACTATTATAGAACCTCCAACTACATTTCCAAGCGTTACAAATACCAAATTAGTTATTAATTGAACCATAGTAATATCTGCTCCTAATGCCATTCCCATTGGTATAAAAAACATATTTGCAACACTATGTTGGAATCCACATAAAACAAATAACATTATTACTGTCCAACATGAAGCTAACTTAGATACTATATCTTGAGATGCTGTAGCCATCCATACAGCTAAAACTACTAAAATGTTACAAAGTATTGCTTTTAAAAACATTGAAACTATCGTTGAATTAACTTTAGCTTCTGCTACAGCTATGGCTTTTGTAGCTGCATCCCCTGTTAATGTAGAAGAATAGTATACAAGTGCCACTAAAAGTAGTGAACCTACTAGATTGGCAAAATAAACTAGTCCCCAGTTTCTTAGCATTTTTCCCAATGTTATTTTTTTGTCCATAAGCGGAATAAACATTAAAGTATTTCCAGTGAATAACTCTGCTCCTGCTACCACTACAAGCATAAGACCTACTGGAAAGACCATAGCACTTAAAAAACTAGCTATTCCTGGGTCTATCTTACCAAAAGTCTGGCTAACTATTATACTCCCCAATCCCCCAAAACCTATAAATGCTCCTCCAAATAAACCTAATAAAATTGCATTTTGTGTTGAAATATTCGCTTTTTTAATGCCTGCACTTATAGTTGCTTGTGCAGTTTCCCCAGGTGTCAAGAATCCTTTACTCATAAATCCTTCCCCCTTAAAAATTATACTTTTCCTTGTCTTTTTATGGCAATAATTATATAATAACAATATGATATATAATAAATTTTATTAATATAAAAAATATTCTATATGCTTATATATACTTATGTTTATATAATTATATTATTTATTATATACTAACTTTGTTAATTTCGAAATAATTATATTTAAATTGAAAAATTTACCTTTTGATTATTTATTTTACTTTTTTATTATTGAGGTATTATATATAATAGATATATGTTCGAGTTATTATATATAATTACTGATTTTACTAAATACCCAAAAGGAGGAAATTTTATGTTTAATATATCATTTTTCGAAATGTCAATATATGAAATAGCAGTTACTACAATATATGTAATTAATTTCATGGTTATACTAAATCTCATTTTTAGAGAAAAGAGAAATATAAACACAACTCTAACATGGCTTCTTATATTAGTATTAATACCAGCTCTTGGATTTATACTTTATATGGCTTTTGGTAGAAATATTTCAAAAAACAATATGTTTAGAGTAAAAGAAAAGGACGATAAGATAATCAAAAGCAATATACTAGATACTCAAGTTAAATTACAATCTACATCTGAAATTGATTCAGAAATACATCAACATAAGGATATGATTTATGCATTAGCTAATTCAAATAATGCTCATTATACCAATAATAATGATGTGTGGATTTACGCTGAGTCTAGTCAATTTTTTAACACTCTTCTTGAAGAACTTAAGAAAGCAAAGAAATATATAAATATACAGTTTTACATTTTCAAAGATGACAAAATTGGAACTGAAATAATTGACATTCTAGTAGATAAGGCCAAAGAAGGTGTAGAAGTAAGACTTTTATTTGACGCCGTCGGTGGTAGAACACTAAAAAATAGTACACTTTCTAGATTAAAAGAAAGTGGTGTTAAAGTTGGAAGTTTCTTTCCATCATTCTTAAAAATTGTAAACTTTAACTTAAACTACAGAAACCACCGAAAAATTGTTGTCATTGATGGAAAAGTAGGATTTGTAGGTGGATACAATGTTGGAGACGAATATCTAGGTAGAAATCCAAAATTTGGTCTATGGAGAGATACACATACTAAACTTACTGGTGATTGTGTAATTGACCTAAATATGAGATTTATCCTTGATTGGAGATATACAACTAAAGAAGATTTAGATTTAGAAAAGTACTTCGCAGAAAGTAAAACACCTTCTGATTGTCCTTCTGAAAATATTGGGATTCAAATAGTATCAAGTGGTCCAGATATATCAGAGCTCGATGAAATTAAATATGGTTACCTTAAAATGATTCAGAAAGCTAGAAAGTATATATATATACAGAGTCCTTATTTAATACTTGACTCAACATTTATAGATACTTTAAAAATAGCTTGCTTATCTGGTGTTGATGTAAGAATTATGATTCCTTCTAAACCTGACCATCCTTTTGTATACTGGGCATCATATTCATATGCTGGAGAACTTTTAAAATTTGGAGCTAAAATCTACACTTATGGTGAAAATGCATTTTTACATGCTAAGACAATAGTTATAGATGACTCTATATGTTCTATAGGAACAGCTAATATGGATATAAGAAGCTTTGAGCTTAATTTTGAAGTAAATGCCTTTATGTACTCTTCAAAAAAAGCACTAGAGCAAAGAGTTATATTTGAAAATGATATTTTAGATTCAAAAGAAATAACATTAGATGTATATAATTCTAGGTCTACTTATATAAAAATCAAGGAATCAATTTCTCGACTATTATCATCAGTTTTATAAATCTTTTATTTTATAAAAATTTTACCTTTTGGTTTATTTTTTAAAGTTTTTTATATGTATTATTTTTTTTTTATTGAATTCAGTCCATTTTTTTTATTTTTTTTAACTATTCTGAATTATTTTATATTATAATAGACTAGTATAGTTTTTTTTTAATAGGTAACTTTTTTGCATTGTTTTTATGAATAAAGAAATTGTTGTATATTATTCTTTCTTTATTGTTTTGGTTTTGTTCACCAACATAATATTGGTGTCAACGCATGGTTAATTATTTTATGAAAAATAATAACTTTAAAAAGAAAAGGGGGATTTGTTATGTGCGATTTTATTTCACACAACAAGCAGTTATTTGACGAATTAGATATATTTATTGACTCTCTTGCAACAAAAGAAGGTGCTTTGATACAAGTTCTACATGAAGCTCAAGGTATATTTGGATATCTTCCAAAAGAAGTACAACTTCATGTTGCTAAAAGACTTGGAGTAGCTCCTGCAAAGGTATATGGGGTTGTTACATTCTATTCTTATTTCACTACAGAACCTGTAGGTAAGTATAAAATAAGTGTCTGTCTAGGTACTGTATGTTTTGTAAAAGGTGCTGATAAGATATTAAGTGCTTTTGAAAAACAGCTTGGTATAAAAGTTGGAGAAACTACTAGTGATTTTAAATTTTCTTTAGAAGGTTTAAGATGTTTGGGGGCATGTGGTTTAGCTCCAGTTGTTACTGTAAATGGTAAAGTTTATGGTAAAGTAAAACCAGATCAAGTAAGCGAAATATTAGATACTTATAGAGAATTAGAATTGAATTGTTAAGAGGGGTGAATAAATAATGCGTAAAGTAAATTCATTTGATGAATTAAAAGTTTTAGCTGATGAGCTAAAACCTAGTCTTAGCCTAAGAAAAAATTATTCTAAGGAAAATGTATTAAGAAGAGAATTACTTGTTTGTTGTGATACTGGATGTACATCTTCAAACAGTATGGAAATAGTTAGTGAGTTAGAAAATGAAATAAAAAAATCAGGAATACAAGACAAAGTTGATGTTCGCTTAACAGGTTGTTTTGGTTTCTGTGCTCAAGGTCCTATCGTAAAAGTTTATCCTGATAACGTTTTCTATGTGAAAGTTGAACCATCTGATGCTGAAAAGATAGTTCAAAATCACTTAATTAGAAATACAGTTGTTGAGGAATTATTATATGAAGAAGAATCTTTAAGTAAAAAAGTAGAAGCACAAGAAGAAATGTCTTTCTACAAAAAACAATTACGTATAGCTCTAAAGAATTGTGGGCTTATAGACCCAGATAGTTTAGAGGATTATATTGCTAATGATGGTTATTTAGCTCTAGGTAAATGTTTAACATCTCTTACTCCTCAAGAAGTTATTGCAGAAGTAAAGACTTCTGGTCTTCGTGGTAGAGGAGGAGCTGGATTCCCTACAGGTTCTAAATGGGAAGCTGCTTCAAAGAATCCTGCTGGCCCAACTGATAAAAAATTCGTTGTCTGTAATGCTGATGAAGGAGACCCTGGTGCATTCATGGATAGATCTGTACTTGAAGGAGACCCTCATAGTGTACTAGAAGCTATGGCAATATGTGGATATGCTATAGGTTCTGATACAGGATACATATATATAAGAGCTGAATATCCAAAATCTATAGAAAGACTAAAAGTAGCTATAGCTCAAGCTGAAGCACATGGCTTACTTGGTGAAAATATTTTAGGTACTGGATTTAACTTCAAATTAGAATTAAAATATGGTGCAGGAGCTTTCGTTTGTGGTGAAGGTACAGCTTTAATGCATTCAATTGAAGGTAGACGTGGTGAACCTAGAATGAAGACTTATAGTTCTTCTAAGAGTGGATTATGGAAATCTCCTACTTGCTTAAACAATGTTGAAACTTTTGCTAATATTCCAGCAATCATACTTAAGGGTGGAGACTGGTTTGCTAACTTAGGTACTGATGATTCTAGTGGTACTAAAGTTTTTGCTCTTGGTGGAAAAGTAGAAAATGTAGGTCTTGTTGAGGTTGCAATGGGTACTACTTTAAGAGATATTGTATTTGAAATTGGTGGAGGAATTCCTGAAGGTAAGAACTTCAAGGCAGTTCAAACAGGTGGACCATCTGGTGGATGTATACCAACTGAGCATTTAGATATACCTATAGACTTTGGTTCATTAAGCTCTATAGGCTCAATGATGGGCTCTGGTGGTATGCTTGTTCTTGATGAATCTGACTGTATGGTAGATATAGCCAAATTCTTCCTTGAGTTTACTGTTGAAGAATCTTGTGGTAAATGTACACCTTGTCGTATAGGTACTACAAGATTATTAGAAATATTAACTAAAATTACAGAAGGTAATGGTACTCTACAAGATTTAGACGACCTAGAAAACCTTGCTGAAACTATACAAACTGCTTCATTATGTGGTCTTGGTAAAGCTGCTCCAAACCCTGTTTTAAGTACTCTTCAATATTTTAAAGATGAGTATATAGCTCATGTTGTAGATAAGAAATGTCCTGCTGGCAAATGTCAAAACTTACTTTCTTACTTCATAACAGATGCTTGTAAGGGTTGTACAAAATGTTCTAGAGTGTGTCCTGCTGGTTGTATAACAGGTTCTGTTAAAGAACAACATGCAATAGATACTTCTAAGTGTCTAAAATGTGGTGCTTGTATAGATAATTGTACATTTAATGCTATAATCAAGAAATAACTTATTTGGAGGAGGAATAACAATGAGTTTAGTTAATTTAACTATCAATGGCAAACATGTTTCAGCACCTAGTGGAACTTCTATCTTAGATGCTGCAAAACTAATAAATATAAAAATACATAACCTTTGTCATTTACATATGAATGAAATAGATAAGCTTGACACTTGTGCTTCTTGTCGTGTTTGTATGGTTGAGACAGAGAGAGGTTTAGTTCCAGCTTGTGGAACAGTTATAAAGGAAGGTATGAGAGTTCAAACTAATAGCGCTAGAGCATTAAATGCTCGTAGAACTATTGTTGAATTACTATTATCAGACCATCCACAAGATTGTTTTATATGTGAAAAAAATGGAGACTGTGAATTACAAACTATAGCTGCTGATTTAGGAGTAAGAAAGATAAGATATCAAGGTTCTAAGTCTTTTGCAGGTAAAGATACCTCTACTAAATCTTTAGTTAAAGACCATTCTAAATGTATATTATGCAGAAGATGTGAAACTGTATGTAATGATATCCAAACAGTAGGAGCATTATCTGGAGTTAATCGTGGATTTAATACTTTAGTTAGCACATTTTTCAACGCTGATATGGTTGAAACAGAGTGTACATTCTGTGGCCAATGTATATCTGTCTGTCCAACTGGAGCATTAACAGAAGTAGATAATGTGCCTAAACTATGGGATGTTTTAAATAAAAAAGAAAAAACTATAGTAGTACAAGTTGCTCCTGCTGTAAGAGTTGCTATTGGTGAAGAGTTTGGATTAGAGCCAGGTTCAATATCTACAGGAAAAATGGTTGCTGCTTTAAAAGCACTTGGATTTGAGCATGTATTTGATACAAACTTCGGTGCAGACTTCACTATAATGGAAGAAGCTACTGAATTTATAGAAAGAATTCAAAAAGGTGAAAATCTACCTATATTAACAAGTTGTTGCCCTGCATGGGTAAACTTCTTAGAACACAATTATCCAGACCAATTAAATCTAGCATCTAGCTGTAAATCTCCTCAAGGTATGTTTGGTTCTATAGCTAAGAACTACTATGCACCTAAAATACTAGGAATTAATCCAGATGACCTTTATGTTGTATCTGTAATGCCTTGTGTAGCTAAGAAGTATGAAGCTTCAAGAGAAGAATTAAGTGAATCTGGAATATTAGATGTTGACCTTTCTATAACTACTAGAGAGCTAGCTAAGATGATAAAAGAAGCTGCTATCGATTTACCTAATCTTCAAGACCAGGATTTTGACAATCCATTAGGAAAATCTACTGGCGCTGCTTCTATATTTGGAGCAAGTGGTGGAGTTTTAGAAGCTGCTCTACGTACTTCATATGAAAAGATAACTAACAAAACTTTAGATAATGTAAACTTTACTAATGTTAGAGGGCTTAAGGGAATCAGAGAAGCAAGTATAGATGTTGATGGAACTACAGTTAATGTATGTATTGTAAATACACTTAAAAATGCTAGAAAGATGATGGATAAGGTTAGAAGTGGAGAGTGTAAGTACCATATCATAGAAGTTATGGCATGTCCTGGTGGATGTGTTGGAGGAGCTGGTCAACCTTACCATCATGGTAATACTGAAATAATTGATAGACGTGCAAATGCATTATATGAAATAGATAGAAACAAGGCTATTCGTAAGTCTCATGAAAATCCTGACTTACAAGCTATTTATAAAGACTTCTTTGGAGATCCAAATAGCGATGTAGCTCATAAATACCTTCATACTCATTACTTTGATAAGAGTTGTATTTATGAAGAATGTCCAAAAGAATGTGCTTGTGAAGAAGCTAAATAAATTTTAATAAATTAAAAAACTAAAATATTCTCAAATAAAAGGATTGTATAAAGTGCTTTTAAGTACTTTATACAATCCTTTCTAATTTAATCATAGATAACCTACTTTTCTACACTTATCTTGGTTAAAGTATTCCTGCCATTTTCATAAGCTGTTTTGCATTTGTAGTCTTACATCTTCCATCTTTTATGGTATAGTCAAAATAGATTTTATCATCAACATAGTACTCTGAAAAATGGTAGTTTACAATCTCTACATCTCCACCACTTGAAAGGTCACATAACTCAAAATCATGTGTTGTAACCATACTTATAACCCATGACTTTGATAGTTTCTTTACTGCCTCACTTGCTCCAATAATTCTATCAGCAGAGTTAGTTCCTTTAAAAATCTCATCAACTAAAACCAACATAGGTAATTCTTTTATGCTATATTGAATCATTGATTTTATTCTGAGAATTTCAGCATAAAAAGTTGATATCCCTTGACTTACATCATCTTGTATTCTCATAGATGTAAATATAGCCATACCTGTTGCATCAAAACTTTTAGCACATACAGGAGCACCTGCATACGCCAATACTAGGTTTACACCAATACTTCTTAAAAAGGTCGTCTTCCCTGACATATTTGAACCTGTAATGATGCAGGTTTGAGAATTTAATTTTATTGAGTTTGCTACAACACTTTTCTCTGCTATTAATGGATGATATACTTCTTCAACTTCTAACCTTGGAATACTTTCATTTTTTATTATTGGAAAGCATGTATTTTCCTTTACTTGACCAATAATAGTTAAACTTATTAAAGCTTCAAACTCTCCAATAGATTCAAGCCATCCTCTAATTTGATTTCCATATACACCTTTCCATCTTTCTAGAGATTCTGCACAGTGATAATTCCACATAAGAACACCACAAGCAACTATATACACTATTTGATTATATCTTAGGTTTACGGCATTACCTATTGAGTTCAATTGTTTAATACCTTTTGAAACACCATTACCTTTAGAAAGTTTTGCTTGTAATTCTTTTAAATATGGGCTTTCGAATGTCTCTTTCTCTAAAACTTCAAACATTTTTTCATATACTTGTATACTTCTACTAAACGAGAATAATGGAGATAAGGTCTGCATAAGCTTTGTATGTCCAAAACCTCCAAATCCTAACTGAAGTACAAAAAGTAAAAAAACAGGTAACACAGGCAAAAAACCTAATATAAAAAATATAAAAGATAGTATTGTTGCAGTAGGTAAACCCCAAGTAAAAATATGCATCCACTTAGGTATATATACATTTTTATCTTCTCCATACTCTATAAATGACTCTATGCTTCCATCAGAGTTGGTTTTTTGCTCTTTACCAATTATATTACTTAATGTCTGAATATGAATAGAAAAATCCTGTTTTGATAAGAGCTCTTTTACTGCTGTTTGTCTTTCTAAGATTATCTTATCGTCTGGATTTTCATTCCATAAAGACTTAGCTAAAGACTGCTTTCCATAGGATGTATTAGCCACACAAATATACTGATATAGTGATGCTCTTCCAAATAGGTCTAAATCTTTTGCTTGTGAATTTTCTTCTTGTATATACTCTTTGCCATCTATTTTGAACTCTTTCCACTCATCACCAAATCTTTTAACATACTTATCTAGCACTTTACCCTTACTCTTAAAATACGATTCTTCATCTTTTATTTTATTATGAATAACTAAAAGTGAAATAAATAGAATCAATGCCACAATTCCAACAAAAATACCTATTGTATTTTTATTGTAAAATCCAATAGCAAATCCTGCTATCAATATTAAAAAAGATATTAACCTAGCTGTACTTACATTATTTGATTTTTTATTTAAGAGCAATTCTTTTTCAGTAGTACTTTCTAAAAGCTTACTAAAATAGTTTATTCCCATAAAGACTCCAACTTCCTTATCATATAATAAATTTAAATATAGTATTAAATTTAATCTAATAACTTTAAACGTTAATTTAAACTCGGTTTATATAATATATATTTTATAAATATTCTATACAACTTTATTTTATATACATTTTCTATTATTTAGTATCAATCAGTTTTGATAGTTTCTTAGTAAATTCTTGAGCTGCATCATACCCCATTCCTCTTTGTCTAAAATTCATTGCTGCTACTTCTAGTATCATAGCAGTATTTCTTCCAGGCTTGACAGGAACAACTAACTTCTCTACATTAACACCAAGTATTTCTTCATATTCTTTATCTAATCCAAGTCTATCATAGTACTTATTTTCATCCCAAGCTTCTAAATGTACTACTAAATCTATCATTTTAGAATTTTTGATAGCTCCTACACCGTATAGGCTTCTGACATCTATTATACCTATTCCTCTTATCTCTAGGAAATGTCTTATTAATTCAGGAGACTGACCCATCAACATACTTTCATCTAGTTTTCTTATTTCTACAGCATCATCTGCAACTAATCTATTACCTCTCTGAATTAATTCTAATGCTGTTTCTGACTTTCCTATACTACTCTCTCCCTTTATCAAAACACCTATACCATAAATATCAACTAAAACTCCATGAATCGTTGTATGTGGTGCTAACTTATTATCTAAATAATTTGATAATCTATTTATAAGTCTAGTTGTATTTCTGTTTGTACTTAAGAGTATTCTCTTATACTTTTTAGCCTTTTCTATTACATCTGGCTTTATTTCTAAATCTCTAGAAATTATTAAAGCTGGTATTTCATATGAAAAAAATCTATTTAGTACCTCTTCTCTAATTTCATTATCCATTAATCCAAAGAAATTATATTCTGTCTTTCCAACTATTTGTATTCTCTCATATGCAAAGTAATCAAAATACCCTGCAAATTGTAAACCTGGTCTATTTATATCTTGAGAGTAGACATAATAATCTACATCATCAGGCATGTATACTACTTTAAGTTTTAAATCTTTTATTATTTCTCTTATTGATACTTTATTGCTAGTTTCCATTAATTTTCTTCCTTCCTAAAAAAATTATAAACATTCTCTGCAATGCTTTTATTCATTCCTTCCACTTCTAAAAGTTCTTCAAAGGTAGCTTCTTTTATAGCTTCTACATCTTTAAAATGACTCAGTAGTGCTTTTTTCCTTTTTTCACCTATCCCTTGTATATCATCTAAGATAGATTTTGTCAAAGCTTTATTTCTTAGACTTCTATGATATGTTATTGCATAATTATGAACTTCTTCTTGTATACTAGCAATAAATCTATATAAACTAGTTGTTTTATCCAACTCGATTTCTTTTTCTTTACATATTAACCCTTTAGTTCTATGCTTATCGTCTTTATACATTCCCCAAAGTGCTATGTCTACATCATTAAGTTCTAATACTTTTTTTACAGCACTAACCTGTCCCTTTCCTCCATCCAACAATATAAGGTCAGGTAAATTTCCATGTTTCAATCTTCTATCTACAATTTCAGCCATAGAATCATAATCATTAGGTCCAATAACCGTTTTTATTTTATATCTTCTATACTCTTTTTTATCTTTTTTAGCATTTGTATAGACTACCATAGAACCAATTGAATCTACTCCTTGTATATTTGATATATCAAAAGACTCTATTCTTATCGGCAATTTTTCTAAGTTTAACAATCGTTTTAATTCTTCTAATGCTCCAATACTTTTTTCATATTTTCTTTTGTTCATATCAGAAAATTTTTCAAGGTACTCTACTGCATTTTTTCTAACCATTTCAACTAGACTTTTTTTCTCTCCTTTTTGTGGTACTCTTATTGTTACTTTTTGTCCTTTTTTAGACGATAGCCATTCTTCTAATATAGAACTGTCTTCTATCTCATCTTCTATAATTAGTTCTTTAGGTATATACTCTTGCTCATTGTAAAATTGTTTTACAAATGAACTTAATATAGAAGCTCTTGGACTATCCATTACCCCTTCTAGGATAAAGTGTTCTCTCCCAACAATCTTACCATTTCTAATAAAAAATACTTGTACACAGGCTTCATTATGAGCTCTTGCCATGGCAACTACATCCTGATTTAAATCGGTTACAGTAGCATCTATTTTTTGTTTTTGTATCATTTCTTCAAGACCCTTTATTTTATCTCTATATATAGCTGCTTCTTCAAATCTAAAATTCATAGAACTCTCATTCATCTTTTCTTTTAAGAGCTCCATCAACTTTTCTTCTTTCCCAGATAGACACATTATAATTTCTTCTATCATCTTTCCATATTCTTCTTTAGATACATTTCCTGTACAAGGCCCCACGCATTTATTTATGTGTAAGTTTAGACAAGGTCTTGTTTTATTTTTTATTGCTTTTTCTATATCTATTTTACAGCTTCTTATTGGATAGGTACTATTTATAAGGTCTAAAGTATCATTTACCGCAGTTATATTGGTATATGGTCCAAAATACTTTGCTTTATCTTTAAGCACTCTTCTAACCTTTAAAATTCTTGGATAATCTTCATTTGTAGTTACTTTAATATATGGGTAAGTTTTATCATCCCTAAGTAGCACATTATACTTTGGTCTATATCTTTTTATTAAATTACATTCAAGTATTAATGCTTCCAACTCTGAATCCGTTATAATATATTCAAATTTATATATATTCTTAACCATAGATTTGACTTTAGATGTATGGTTTTTTGAAGATTGAAAATACTGCCTTACTCTATTTTTTAGAGATATAGCTTTTCCCACATATATTATGTGGTTGTATTTATCCTTCATTAAATATACACCAGGCTCAGAAGGTAATTTTTTTAAGTGGTCTTGTATATCAAACATCTCGTCCTCCAAAACATTAAATTTTATATTAAAATTATACCCTAAAATATGAAAATTAAAAAGTTATTCAATTTCCAGCACTATACACAAGTTAAAGTCCATATCATCTTCTATAATTGATTTAAAAGCAATCTCAAATACGAAGAACAATATGGACTTTATGTTTGGTAATTATCTACAATTTATTTTTATATATTTACAGCTAAAATTTTACACAGTTTGTATAACCTAAGAGAAATATTTCTTTAAAAATTGCCCTGTATAAGAACCTTCAACTTTAGATACTTCTTCTGGTGTTCCAGTTGCAACTATAGTTCCACCTTTATCTCCACCCTCTGGCCCTAAGTCTATTACATAATCACAAGTCTTTATAACATCTAGATTATGTTCTATGACTATAATTGTATTTCCTGTATCTGCTAATCTTTGTAATACGTGAATTAACTTATCTACATCTGCCATATGAAGTCCTGTAGTAGGTTCATCTAATATATATAAAGTCTTTCCTGTTGGTCTTTTACTAAGTTCTGATGCTAATTTTATACGTTGTGCTTCTCCTCCAGACAATTGAGTTGAAGGCTGTCCCAATTTAATATATGAAAGACCTACATCCATTAATGTATCTAGCTTTCTTTTTATGTTTGGTATATTTTCAAAAAACTCAACAGCTTCTTCTACATTCATATCTAGTATATCAGATATAGTTTTATCTTTGTATTTTACTTGTAATGTTTCCCTATTGTATCTTTCACCCTTGCAAACTTCACAAGGAACATATACATCTGGTAGAAAGTGCATCTCTATTTTTATTATTCCATCACCTTTACAAGCTTCACATCTACCACCTTTTACATTAAAACTAAATCTTCCTTTTTTATAGCCTCTTGCTTTCGCTTCATTAGTAGCTGCAAAGATATCCCTTATAAAGTCAAATACCCCTGTATAAGTGGCTGGATTTGAACGAGGTGTTCTTCCAATTGGACTTTGGTCAATATTTATAACCTTATCTATATTTTCAATTCCTTTTATTTCTTTGTGCTTACCAGCTCTTTGTTTAAGTCTATTTACTTTACTTGCAACACCTTTATAAAGTATGTCATTTATTAGTGTACTTTTCCCAGAACCTGAAACACCTGTTATACATGTAAACTTACCTAATGGCAATTTTACATCAATATTTTTTAGGTTATTTTCTGATGCTTTGACTACTTCTATAAAACTTCCATTTCCTTCTCTAGTAGTCTCAGGAACTAATATTTGTTTTTTTCCACTTAAATACTGACCTGTTATTGAGTTTTCATTTTCTATTATTTCATCTAAAGTCCCTTGTGCAACTATCTCACCACCATGTATACCTGCACCAGGACCAATATCTATGACATAATCAGCTTCTCTCATTGTATCTTCATCATGTTCTACGACAATTAAAGTATTTCCTAAATCTGTTAGATGTCTAAGAGTGCCTATAAGTCTGTCATTATCTCTTTGATGAAGACCTATACTTGGCTCATCAAGCACATATAACACTCCAACTAATGCTGAACCTATTTGAGTTGCTAACCTTATACGTTGTGCTTCTCCTCCTGAAAGTGTTCCAGCTTTTCTTGATAAATTCAAATAATCAAGACCAACATCTCTTAAAAACTTAGCTCTTCCCTTTATCTCTTTTATAATCTCATGAGCTATAAATCTTTGCTTTTCTGTAAGAGTTATATTTTCCATAAAATCTATCAATTCATTAACAGATAAGTTTGTTACTTCCATTATATTTTTTCCATCAACTAAAACAGATAAAACCTCTTTTTTAAGTCTCAATCCCTTACATTTTGGACAAGGTCTTTCTGCCATATACTCTTCAATTTTATCTCTCATATACTCTGAGTTAGTTTCTTTGTATCTTCTCTCTAAGTTTACTACTACGCCTTCAAAATATGATTTATAATTTCTAGTTCCTCCAAATTTTGATTCATAAACAAACTCCACCATTATATTATCCTTACCATAAAGTAACTCTTGAACAAAACCTTCTGGTAAATCTTTAAATGGAGTTGTCAAAGATACATTAAAATGCTCTGCTAAACTTTTTATCATTTTGCTATAATAAGTATCGTCGTTGACACCTGTTGAACCCCATGCAGCCACTGCACCTTGTTTTATTGATAAATCTTTATTTGGTACAACTAGTTCTGGGTCAACTTCTTTACTTTCTCCAAGACCATTACAAACATCACAAGCACCAAAGGGAGCATTAAATGAAAACATTCTTGGAGATAATTCTTCTATACCAATTCCATGTTCTGGACATGCAAATTTAGTTGAGAAAAGAATCTCTTCTCCATCTATTATCTGAGCTATTACAAGACCATCAGATAGTTTAACCGCAGTTTCAATTGAATCTGCAAGTCTAGATTCTATTCCATCTTTAACTACTATTCTATCTACTACTACTTCTATACTGTGTTTTTGGTTTTTAGTTAAAACAATATCATCACTTACTTCATAGTTTTCGCCATCAACTCTAACTCTTACAAATCCTTCTTTTTTAATATTATCTAAGACCTTTTTATGTGTACCTTTTTGACCTCTAACAATTGGTGAAAGTATTTGTAGCTTAGTTCTATCTGGAAAATCTAGCATTTTATCAACTATTTCTTGAATAGTCATTTGACTTATTTTTTCACCACAAGTAGGACAATACACATCACCTACTCTTGCAAATAATAATCTCAAATAATCATATATTTCTGTTACTGTTCCAACTGTAGAACGTGGATTCTTTGAAGTAGTCTTCTGGTCTATTGAAATAGCTGGTGATAAACCTTCAATATACTCTACATTTGGCTTTTCCATTTGCCCTAAAAACTGTCTAGCATAAGCAGACAAACTCTCTACATATCTTCTTTGGCCTTCTGCATATATCGTATCAAACGCCAAAGATGACTTTCCAGAACCAGACAATCCTGTAAAAACTATAAACTTATCTCTTGGTAAATCTAAATCTACATTTTTTAAATTATGCTCTTTTGCTCCTCTTATTATAATTTTATCTTCCATAACCTTGTTTTTACCTTTCTATTTTTCCAATTTTTCTTCCAACTGTTTTACCTTATCTCTTAATTCAGCCGCTCTCTCAAATTGTAAGTTTTGAGCAGCTTCCATCATCTCTGATTTTAATTTTTCTATATTATCTTTTATCTCTTCTTTATCATCTGTATCAGTTATTCCATATACAACTTCTTCCTCTGCTACCTTAGTTGCCTCTATACTATCTCTTACACTTTTTTGTATAGTCTTAGGAGTTATGTTGTGTTCTTCATTATATAAATTCTGTATAGCTCTTCTTCTTTTTGTCTCATCAATAGCATTTTGCATTGAATCAGTTATCCTATCAGCATACATAATAACTCTTCCATTTTCATTTCTAGCTGCACGTCCAATAGTTTGTATTAACGCTGTTTCGGAACGTAAGAAACCTTCTTTATCTGCATCTAAAATCGCTATAAGTGAAACCTCTGGTATATCTAGACCTTCTCTAAGTAAATTTATTCCTACAAGTACATCAAATTTTCCTAGTCTTAAATCTCTTATTATCTCTGTTCTTTCTAATGTAACTATATCTGAATGTAGATATTTAACTTTTATTCCTATTTCTTTAAGGTAATTAGTTAAGTCTTCACTCATTTTTTTAGTCAAAGTGGTTATAAGCACTCTTTCATTTTTTTCTATTATTTTAGTTATTTCTCCTACCAAATTGTCTATCTGATTATTTATAGGTCTTACTTCTATAATTGGATCTAAAAGACCTGTTGGTCTTATTATTTGTTCTGCTATAGTTTCGGAATGTTGAATTTCATAAGGACCTGGTGTAGCACTTACAAACAACATTTGATTTATATTTCCTTCAAATTCTTGAAAATTTAGTGGTCTGTTATCAAGTGCAGAAGGTAATCTGAATCCATTTTCTATAAGAGAAGTTTTTCTTGACCTATCTCCTGCATACATTCCTCTTACCTGTGGAATAGTAACATGTGCTTCATCCACAATTATCAAATAATCATCTGGAAAGAAATCCATTAATGTATATGGTCTTTCTCCTTCTTCTCTTCCAGTAATATGTCTTGAATAGTTTTCTATTCCCTGACAAAATCCTATTTCCTTTAACATTTCTATATCATACTTTGTTCTTTGCTCAATTCTTTGAGCTTCTAAAAGCCTATCATTTTCTTTAAAATTCTCGATTTGTTGTTGAAGTTCATCTTCAATTTGAACAATTGCGTTTTCAATTCTTTCTGGTGTTGTTACATAGTGAGATGCGGGGAAGATAACAACATGATTTCTTGTCCCAACAATCTTTCCTGTTACATAATCAATTTCTGTTATTCTATCTATCTCATCACCAAAAAACTCTATTCTTATTGCTTTTTCATCATTACTAGCTGGAAATATTTCTAATATATCCCCTCTAACCCTAAAAGTCCCTCTTGTAAAATTTATATCATTTCTTTCATATTGTATCTCTATTAACTTTTTTATTACATCATCTCTATCTCTTTGCATACCAGGTCTTATAGATAACATAAGTTCTTTATAATCTTTTGGGTCACCCAAACCATATATACAAGATACTGAAGATATTATTATTGTATCTCTTCTCTCTAAAATAGATGCTGTAGCAGAATGTCGAAGTTTATCTATTTCGTCATTTATACTTGCATCTTTTTCTATATAAGTGTCACTGTGAGCTACATATGCCTCTGGTTGATAGTAATCATAGTAACTTACAAAATATTCAACTGCATTGTCTGGGAAAAATTCTTTAAACTCACTATAAAGTTGTGCTGCTAGTGTTTTATTATGAGCCATTATTAGGGTAGGTTTTTTAACTTGTTGTATTATATTTGCCATTGTGAATGTTTTTCCTGAACCCGTTACACCTAACAATGTCGAAAATTTTTCATTTCTATTTATAGAATCCACTATTGATTTAATAGCTTCTGGTTGGTCACCTGTTGGTTTGAAGTCTGACTTTAGTTTAAAATCCATAGTATCACTCCTTCTTTTCGAACATTAGTTCCTAACATGTATTATTATATCATACCTTTCTAGAATTGTTTCAGTTATTTTAAATATTTTACCCATTTAAATTTTACTTAAATCTAAAATATAAAAAAAGACTTCTATCTTTATAATAGAAGTCTATAAGTAATGGAAAATAAATACTTTATCAAGTTTATATAATGAAGTCAAATGCTTCTTTTTCAACTCCGTCTAGTTTCAAATTGAATAGTTTTAATATAGTTGCTGCATGAGCTCTTAAGTCGCCTTCTTCCTCTACTACACCTGTTTTTATTTTAGGTCCAAAAGCTATAAATGGAGGTCTATTACCCTTAGTAGGTAAATGACCATGTGTAGCCACAGCAAACTTGTAATCTTTTATATCGGAATCCTTTATAATATTTCCTTCTAAATCATTTCCAAATGAAATTCCTTCAATTCCTTCAATTACCAGTTCAAAATCGCCTTCAAGTCCAAGATTGGATGCTTCTTCTCTGGTAAATATATTCTCTATAAATAATTCTTCTTTAAACTCTTCAAGCAATGCTCTCAACTCTTCTAGTCTATTTGAGTTATTTACTATTATCTGTGCTGATATGCCTGATGAATTTACATAGGCATCAAAATTCTTAACTTCATCATTTTCTACTGTTATAAATCCATGTGATTTAAGTAAAACATTTGGATTTACGACTTTATCAACTCTAAGATGGCCATGGTCTCCAAGTATTATAAAATTGGTATCTTCATATGTACCCGCATCCTTTGTAGCCTGAATTATATCTCCTAACCATTTATCATTCATTTTCAGGGCTTCATTTACTTCTTCATTAAATAAACCATGATTATGTCGTGTATGGTCCAAAGTTGCTAGATGTATTAACATTAAATCTGGATTATATTCTTTTATTACATCTACCGCACAATTTACTCCAAATAAATCCATATTAGGCTCTAATTTCCAATCAATATAATGGCAATGTCTATCATAAATACTATCCATTATAACCTTACTTGAACTTTTTTCAAAGGTTTCTCTTGGGTCATCTTCTCTATTAGGAGCCCATATCTCTGCAATGTTATAATCTATATTTGGATTTGCACCCATTACAGGCCATAAGATACTAGAAGTGGTCAAATTATTTTCCTTTGCTACATCTATAATTGTCTTTACTTTTATATCTTTTGAATACCAATACCAATCTTTATTTTCTTTATTTGGGTCAAATTTTTCATTATGATATATTCCATGTTTTTTAGGATATACCCCTGTTACCATACTTGTATGACAAGGATATGTTAAAGTTGGATATACACAATTTATATTTTTCACCATAGAACAATTTTCTAAGATAGATTTAAAATTTGGCAGATTCTTTACAAATTCTAAATCTTTTTCAAATAAAGAATCTACTGATAATACTATAACTTTTGTCATTTACATTACCTCTTCATTCATATATTATTGAATACTTTCAATCAAGCTATAATCTATATATGTTAAAAATAATATTTTATCAACATTTTATACATCTCTATAATTATTTATTAGTCTTGTCTATTACTGCTTGCATTGCAGAAGTTCCTTTACTTACTGCATCTTTTGGCGCCACATTTAAATCAGTAAGACCTTTTTTAATCTCATCCATTAACTTATCAGTTGCTTCTTTATATCCATTTAGCATTGGAAGGGCAACAGCATATTGTAATTGGTCAGTTGCAACTTTATATTGTGGCTTTTCTTTATACAATGTTTGTAATTTTTCTGATTTAGTTGCATCTTCAGTTGTTGGTAGATATCCTGTTGATGAACTAAATTGAACTATTTTATCTGTTTGAGTCATCCATTCTATAAATTCTGCACTTGCATCTTTTTCTTTATCTGTTCCACCTTCAAGCATAACTAAGTTTGCTCCACCTGTAGGAGTTGCATATTTTTGATTTTTTGGTAAAAATGCTGTTGATATTTCAAACTTACCATCTGTTTGTTGCATAAGACCTGCTAAATCTGCTGTCGATGTAAATATCATACCAACTTTACCATTTACAAAATCTTGCTTTGCTACATCCCAAGCATTATAATCTTCACCAGGTGGCATTTTCATTACTCCAGATTTCATCATATCTTGCCAGAATTTAACTGGTGCTTGACCTGCTTCATTATTAAATGCTACTTTTTTTCCATCAGTTATTTCTCCTCCACTTTGCATTACCATAGCTTCATAGAACCAAATATCTATTGGAGTTTCAAATCCATAAGTATCTTCTGATTTATTTGTCATTTTACTAGCATATGTTTTAAGTTCTTCCCATGACTTTGGCCCTGAAGGGTCAAGACCTGCTTTAACTGCCATATCTTTATTTATGTACAATATCGGTGTGCTTCTATTAAATGGCATCCCAACAAATTTATTTTCATAATATGAATTTGTTAGAAGACCAGAAAAGAATCTTTCTTGGTATGCCTTATCAAAGTATTTACTCATATCTACTAAAGCTCCTGCTGATGCAAATGTACCTGTTTGAGTTATTTCTAATAATGTTACATCTGGTTGGTCTTTAGAAGTTAATGCAGCTTGTAATTTTGTTGCATTTTCATAATAATCTTTTTGTTTTAGCATATTCACTTGTATATCTTTATGCTCACTATTAAACTGGTCAACCATTTTTTGTGCAGTTTCACCATTAGTTCCACCCAAAGGTGCCCAGAAATCTATCTTTGTAATATTGCTATCTGTCTTTTCTCCTTTAGATGTATTTGAGTCATTAGAATTTGAACACCCAACTAAAGAACCTACTAATAATGTTATTGCTAATCCTGTTGCTAATTTTCTTTTAAGCTTCATTTCCATCCTCCAAATTTAGTTTTTGACTTTTTATTTTATTCCTGAATACATAAAAGCTTCTTTTACTTTTTTATTTGCAAATATATAAACAAGAATTATTGGTAAAATTAAAATTATATTTCCTGCCATTATTACATTCCATGCAGTAATTCCTTCTGAAGATTTAAGAAGAGCTACTCCGATTGGTAAAGTTCTTATTGCATCTGTATTTGTCATTACTAAAGGCCAGAAATAGTTATTCCAGTGATATATAAAATTAAATAATATAAATGTTATTACTGCTGGTTTTGCCATAGGAACCATTATTTTAAACATTATTTTTAAGTCCGAAGTATTGTCTAATTTAGCTGCTTCAATAATCTCATCTGATATCTGCATAAAATTTTGTCTAAGCAAAAATATACCAAATGAAGATGTCATAAATGGAATTATAAGTGGCACATATGTATTTATAAATCCAAATTTACTCATCATCATATATACAGGTAAAAAAGTTACTTGTGGAGGAATCATAAGTCCTATAAGTAATAGTCCAAACAATACCTTTTCACCTCTAAATTTAATCTTAGAAAATGCATAAGCTGCAGGAACCATCACTAAAAACTGTATGATTAAAATACTACCTGTCACAAAGATACTATTTAATAAATATCTAAAAAATGGCCCTGAATTCCATGCTGTAGTATAATTTCCTAGTACTATATCATTTGGTATTATTGTAGGTGGTAGTTGCATCATTTCTTGTGGGTTTTTAAAAGATGTCGACAACATCCATATAAAAGGGAATATAAATATTGCAGATAAAAGTACTAGAATTAATACTTCTATTGATTTTGATACTATTTTCTTTATATCAGCTTTATCTTTTTTAATAGGTCTTATAATATCCATTTTGTCCTCCTTCTTAATACGCCTCATAATATATATTTTTCTTTATTGATAATGAACTTTTTTTGATAATAGTCTGAAATTAGCATATGTAGCAATCATAACTATAGCTAATAAAAACATACTTGCTGCACTTGCTTGCCCTATATCGTAATATATAAATCCAGACTCATATATATAATAAGATAACATGTTGGTTGAACCTAATGGACCACCTTGTGTCATTATGCTTATTTCATCAAATACTTGAAATGATGCTGTTGTTGTTGTTATCATGAGAAAAAATATTGTTGGCGATAATAGTGGTAATGTTACCTTAAAGAAATTAGTTACCTTGTTTGCATTGTCTAGCTTAGATGCCTCATATATATAATTTGGTATCGATTTAAGACCTGATAAAACTATTAAAATATTATATCCCAGAGTTTTCCATATGCCTATTAAAATCAATGACATCAATGCTGAACTTTCACTTGAAAGCCATTTTGATGTTGGTAAGTGTAATACTGACAGTACCCAGTTTAAAAAACCATACTGAGGTTCCATAATCCAAAGCCATAATACGGCCACAGATACAAGTGAAATTACATGTGGTGTAAAGATTATACTTTGTGTTAAATTGTGTATTATAGAGTTTTTGTTTAACCAAGTAGCAAGTACTATAGCTAGTGATATAGATATAATTACCATAAAAAAAGTATAAATTGCTGTATTTGTTATAGTTTGTATAAACTCTGGATTTTTTAAAAGCTCTGTGTAATTATTTAATCCTACATTTTCGAAAGTTGAACTAAGAAGACTTCCTGATTTGAAACTCAGCGATATTGTCTTAATTATTGGATATACTATAAACAGTAAAGTTCCTATAATTGCAGGTGTTATGTACAAATATGCTTTATTAAATTGCTTTTTCATAAATATCTCCTTTGATTTTAGAATACATATTCTTACATTCTTTTATATCATTTATTCTTTGCCCATCTTTATTAAAATAATATAAATCCTTTTCTAATACATTTACTTTCAAAGTTTTCCCTATATCAAATATATCGTTTTCTGTTTTAACCCTTACTTCACTGTCAAGAACAGATAAACAGTATATAGTTTCGTTTCCTAATACTTCTTTAGTTATAACCTTTCCAAGCAAATTAAAAGCATCATCATTTTTTATATCTATATTTATACTTTCTAATACAGCTTTTTCAGGCCTAAATCCAAGTTTGATATTATCCTTCATATTTAATATGTTCATACAAGGATTTCCGATAAATTGTGCCACAAACAAATTTTTAGGGTCTTGATATATTTTTTTTGGAGAACCTATTTGCATTATCTCTCCTTTGTTCATTATAACTATTTTATCCGCCATTGACATTGCTTCGACTTGGTCATGAGTTACATAAACAAATGTAGATTTTAATTTTTGATGTAACTGTATTAATTCTGTCCTCATTTGATTTCTCAGTTTTGCATCTAAATTTGATAATGGTTCATCCATTAAAAATACCTTTGGATTTTTAACCATTGCTCTAGCTAATGCTACTCTCTGTCTTTGTCCTCCAGACAAATTTCCTGGCTTTACATTTAAATATTCTTGTAATCCAACTATATCAATAACCTCTGTTATAAGTTCTTCTCTTTTTTCTTTTGGAACTTTTTTATTCTTTAGACCAAATTCTATATTTTCTCTAACAGTCATATGCGGATATAATGCATAATTCTGAAATACCATAGCTATATCTCTCTTACTTGCATCAGTTCTTGTTATATCATTTTCTTCAATTTTCAAATTGCCTGAAGTTATATCTTCAAGCCCAGCAATCATTCTTAGTGTAGTAGATTTTCCACAACCACTTGGGCCTACCAATACCGTAAAAGAACCATCTTCTATAGTAAGGTTCAAGTTTTCTATAACAGTGTTCTTTTTATCATAAGATTTTGTGACATTTTCTAGTCTTATATCTGCCATTTTTTATCCTCCTCAAAATACTTTGTTTAGTTATACGATTTACTTATAAATTAATAATACTCTTTATTTGTAAAGGATATATTAAGTTAAAGTGAACATATAGTAAATTTATTAAAATAAATGTTAAATCACATATATTTTCTGTTAAATTATACTAAACTTAAATAAATATACTGACTATAAGATAGAATGAAAATAAATAAAATAACGGATATAGAAAATTAGACATAATAAAAAAGACCTCTATGGGGGATAGAGGCCTTTAAGTGGGGGAGATTGAGTAATTTATTTTTGCTATTAAGTTTTACAATTATATTATGTCCCAAATTTGCCATGTCTAAACACAAAAAATAAAACTTTTTTATTTTTTATAAATTTACTCAAAAAAAGATTACGTGGCTACGTCCTACTCTCCCAGGCAGTTTCCCACCAAGTACCATCAGCGCTAGAGAGCTTAA